>CAYMAW010000009.1:0-15542 GCA_964388565.1 uncultured Piscirickettsiaceae bacterium
ATAGAGGCACAGCGCCAGATATTGAAGAAATGATTAAAAAGGTTCAAAATTTCTTTAGTAATGGTGGAAAATCGGGCGGCGGTGCGAATAAGAAGTCTATATTTGCAATTGCCATGGTTGTTCTAGTCGTTTGGATTGCCAGTGGTTTATATCAGGTTGATTCTCCAGAGAGAGCCGTTGTTAAACGCTTCGGAGCGTTCACAGAACAAACAACAGCTGGGCTACATTGGCATATTCCTTACCCAATTGAAAAGGCAACCATTGTAAATGTTGATAGAATTCGTACAGCAGAAATTGGCTATCGTTCTGACGCTCGAAATCGTAACGGCACCGTACCATCTGAAGCATTAATGTTATCAAAAGATGAGAATATTGTCGATATTAAAATTGCTGTTCAATATCAGGTTTCAGATGTTAAACAATATTTGTATGATATATCTGATCCTGATTTAACTTTGCGTGCGTTGACAGAAGCCTCTTTGCGTGAAACCGTTGGTAAAAATACGATGGACTTTGTATTAACCGAAGGGCGTGATGAAGTGGTTAGCAAGGTAAAAGCACTTACTCAAACAAAATTAGATTTTTATCAAACTGGTTTAATGATTACATCATTGAACTTACAAGATGCTCAGCCACCTGAACAAGTTCAAGGTGCTTTTGCAGATGTAGTTAAGGCTAGAGAAGATAGAGAACGCTTGATTAATGAAGCGGAAGCTTATTCAAATGACATCTTGCCGAAAGCAAGAGGGCAGGCTGCAAGACAGCTTGAAGAAGCGAGAGCTTATTATGAATCAGTTATTGCGAGAGCAACAGGTCAGGCAAGTCGTTTTGATAGTATTCTTGTAGAATATCAAAAATCTCCTAAAGTAACTAGAGAACGACTATATATTGATGCCGTAACTAATGTATTTAGCTCAACATCAAAAATATTTGTAGGGTCTGAAAATGGTAGTAATCTTCTTTACCTACCTTTAGATAAAATGATGAGCCAGCAAACCACTTTACCTTCTAGTTTAGCAGGTAGTGGAACAAACAACCCAACTGCAGCAAGTAGTACAAATAATGCAGCTAAAACGGGCAATATTCGTGATTTTTTAAGAAATAGGGAGCTTCGTTAAATGACTAATATTTTATCGATTGTAATCGCTGCAATATTTTTTATAGGGAGCAGTGCGTTATTTACTGTTCAAGAGGGTAATACCGCACTAGTTTTTAAATTTGGTGAAATTATTGAAACAAATTTAAAACCTGGCTTACATATTAAAACGCCGTTTGTAAACAGCGTAAAGCATTTTGATGCTCGTTTACAAACATTAGATTCTGATCCAGAACGCTATTTAACAAGTGAAAAGAAAAACTTAAATGTGGATTCTTTTGTGAAATGGCGTATTACTGATGCATCTAAGTTTTATACCACTATGAACGGTGATATTAGACTTACAAATTTGCGTGTAGGTCAGATTATTAAGGATAGTTTGCGTGCTGAGTTTGGTACAAGAACGGTACAGGAAGTTATTTCTCAAGATCGTACTTTAATTGTTGAAGATATTAAAAAGAACACTTCTAAAGCGGTCGCTTCATTTGGTGTTGATATTGTTGACGTTCAAATTAAACGCGTTGATTTACCAAAAGATATCAATGAAACGGTTTATCTTAGAATGGCGGCAGAACGAAACAGAGTTGCAAACGACCTTCGTTCACAAGGTGCGGAAGCGGCTGAAAGAATTCGAGCGGATGCAGATAGACAACGAACAATTATTAAATCTGATGCATTTAGAGATGCTGAAAAAATTCGAGGAGAAGCGGACGCTAAATCAACTAAGATTTATGCCTATGCCTATTCTAAAGATGCAGAATTTTATGCCTTTTACCAAAGCTTAAATGCTTACCAAACAGCATTCAGCAATAAGTCTGATATAATGATACTTGATCCTAAGTCTGACTTCTTTAAGTATTTTAATAGACAAAAATAACTTGAATGTATTGTATAAAGTGGCATTAAGCCACTTTTTTTATGAGTAAAAAATGATTGAAAATTTGTTTTTTGGAGCGATTGCATTAGTCTTTATTTTTGAGGGGCTATTGCCTTTCGTCTTTCCAAATTTTTGGAAAAAAATGATGAGTCAAGCAATTGAGCAAAATGAGAAAAGCTTGAGAACAATGGGCTTTATCAGTATTAGCATCGGTTTAATCATTCTCTATATTTTAAAGTAAAAAAAAGAATAAATATGCAACAAAATATTTGCTTCACACCAGAAGGTATTGAAGACCTTTTACCAGAACAAGCTAAAAAACTTGAATATTACCGTCGTCAGTTATTAGATGGTTTTGAATTATCAGGCTATAAGCTTGTTTTACCTCCAATAGCAGAATTTACAGATTCTCTTTTAACTGGAACAGCACATAATTTAGAAACAGATACCTGTCGATTTACAGATCAAGAGTCTGGAAAAATGATGGGCGTTAGATCTGATATGACTCCTCAAGTTGCTAGAATGATTACTCATTCTATGTTTAAAAATCAAGACATAGCTCGATTATGTTATGTTGGTGAAGTTTTAAAAAATAAAAACAATAAAGCAAAGGGTTCAAGAAGTCCTATTCAAATTGGAGCAGAATTATTTGGTCATGCTGATGTAGAAAGTGATATTGAAGTTGTTTCTCTTATGCTTTCTTCGTTATCATCTATTGGACTAACTAACTTAACGCTTAGTTTAGGTCATGTTTCTGTTGTAACTGAACTAATGGTGTTAGCTGGTTTTGATGAAAAGACAAGCTTACAATTAATCGACATCTTACAACGCAAAGCCGTTCCTGAATTTAATGAATTTGTGCAAGGTTTAACGCTAAGTACAAATTTAAAAAATATCTTTGAAAATATACTTGCTCTTTGTGGTGAAACGGAAGATGTTTTAATCAAAGCAAATAAGTTATTAGGTGGTTTATCAACTAAAATTGATGGAAGTCTTAAGCGTTTAGAAAAGATTAATCGTTATTTTAAAACCTTAGATGAAACGCTTAATATAAATTTAGACCTAACCGATTTAAGAGGATTTGATTACCACACTGGCATTATTTTTAGTTGTTATGCCGCAGATAAAAAGTTGTATAGAGTTGCCAAGGGTGGTCGTTATGATGGAATTGGCTCTAAATTTGGAATGAAAACTGCCGCAACAGGATTTAGCTTAGATTTGCGTAGTACATTAGATCTTTTACAAAATATAGCGGTGGCTAAAGATGTTATTTATGCACCGATTATCGCAGATACGAAATTAGAAATTAAAATAGTAGAAATGAAACAATTACATATTGTTAAACGATTTTATAAAAACGAAGAACTTGCAACTGGCGAACGCTATCTAAATTTAGATAATGGTCAATGGCAAGTATTTATTAAGTAGAGATGAAAATGACAAAGAAAAATATTGTTGTTGTTGGTACCCAATGGGGTGATGAAGGTAAAGGTAAGATTGTTGATTTATTAACTGACAGGGTTGCCGCAGTCGTTCGTTTTCAAGGCGGACATAATGCAGGTCATACTTTAGTAATAGGAAACAAAAAAACTGTTTTACATCTTATTCCATCGGGTATTCTACGGGAAGATGTTGCTTGTTTGATTGGTAACGGTGTTGTAGTTTGTCCTGCCGCATTAACAAAAGAAATCAATCAATTAGAAGCAACGGGTTTAAGAGTAAAAGCGCGTTTAAAAATAAGTGATGCTTGTCCTCTTATCTTGGATTACCATGTTGCTTTAGATCAAGCAAGAGAAATTGCACGTGGTAAAAAAGCAATAGGAACAACTGGGCGTGGAATTGGTCCTGCCTATGAAGATAAAGTTGCTCGTAGAGGTTTGAGAGCCGGTGATTTTAAAAATATGGAGCAATTTAAAGAAAAGTTAGCTGCGACGGTTGAATACCATAATTTTATGCTGGTTAATTTTTATAAAACAGACGCGGTTGATTTTGATGTTTTATGGGAAAAATGTAAAATCTATGCTAACTTAATTGTTCCTATGCTTGCAGATATTCCAAATTTAATTGCAACTTATAATAAAGAAGGCAAAAGCCTTATGTTTGAAGGTGCGCAAGGAACTTTGCTAGATATTGATCAAGGAACTTATCCTTATGTAACCTCTTCAAACACAACCGCTGGTGGGGCTTCATCTGGTAGTGGTATTGGTCCATGCGAACTTGATTATGTTTTAGGTATCACAAAAGCTTATGCAACTCGTGTTGGTGCGGGTCCTTTTCCAACAGAGCTTTATTATGATGTTGAAAATGACCAAGGTGATCAAATAGGTAAATTGTTAGGAACTCGTGGATATGAGTTTGGAGCAACAACAGGTCGTCAAAGACGCTGTGGTTGGTTTGATGCGGTTGCTTTAAGGCGTTCAGCACAGGTAAATGGTTTGACTGGAGTTTGCTTAACCAAACTTGATGTAATGGACACTTTAGAAGAAATTAAAATATGTACTCATTATTTAAAAGGTGGCGAAAAAATGTTTTTACCACCTAATAGCGCTGATGAGTATGAATTAGTTATTCCACAGTATGTGACGATGAAAGGTTGGGAGGCATCAACAGTAGGCGTTGCTTCTTGGGAAGATTTGCCGTTAGAAGCCAAAGAATATATTCAATTTTTAGAAAGTGAGATGGGCGTTTCGGTTGCTATTCTATCAACAGGGCCAGATAGGTCTGAAACCTTAGTTATTAATGATCCATTTGCATAAATTAGAATCTTACGATTAGTTATTCTATTTTTATAAACTTACAAAGTTAGGAAAATAAAATGTTACAAAAAATTAGAGAAAACTCGCAGGGCTGGATTGCTTGGGTAATTGTAGGTTTAATTATTATTACTTTTGCCTTGTTCGGTATTGATCAATATGCACAATCAGAAAGAACGGTTATTGTTGCTGAAGTAAATGGTGAAGATGTTACAGGGTCTGAGTTTTTAACCTTGTACAACCAGCAAAAACAGCGTTTACAATCTCAGTTTGGGGATAGGTATGAACAAGTTGTAGATGATGAAGTGCTTAGAAGTAAAGTTTTAGATGCATTAATTGAATCTAAAGTGATTCAACAGTATTCAGAATCAAACAATATGAGTATTTCTAATGAGCAGTTATCTGCGGTTATTCAAAGTAGCAGTGCATTTTATAAAGAAGGTGTTTTTGATGAAGAAACCTATCAACAAATACTTTTGCGTAATGGATTAAGTGTTGCTAGGTATGAATATGAACAAAAAAAGTTTATGCAAGAAAGCCAGTATAAGGCGTTAACATCGGATTCAGTTTTTAGTACCGATACTCAAGTAATGGATTTAGTTAAATTACAGTTTCAAAAAAGAAAGTTTAATTATCTTCGTGTTGATCAGCGACATTTTTTGAAAACTATTGAGCTAGATGATGCAGAAATTTCTGAATATTATAAGCAAAACAAAGCAGACTATGTTGTTCCTGAAAAAGTAACCGTTGATTATCTACTATTAAGCCAACAAGAAATTGCTAAAAATATTGAAATTAATGATGACGATTTAGAAAATTATTATCAAGAGAATAAAGATCAATTTGTATTTGCAGAACAACGAGAAGCCAGTCATATTTTAGTTAGAGTAGATCACCCTAACCAAGATGAAGCCGCACTGAAAAAAATTGTTGAAATTCAAGATAAAATTAAAGCGGGAGAAGATTTTGGAAAACTTGCTAAAACACTTTCCGATGATCCTGGTTCTGCTAGTTTGAATGGTGATTTAGGTAAATTTAAGCAAGGAATGATGGTTCCAGAGTTTGATGACGCGGTTTTTTCTTTAAAAAAAGGTGAGGTTAGTGAACCAGTAAAAACGGACTTTGGTTATCATTTAATTAAATTGACCAAAGTTCACTCTAAATATGTAAAAGATTATGATGAAGTAAAAGGCGAAGTAAAAGATAGTTATCGTCAACTTGAAGCAGAAAAAAAATATTTTGATCTATTGGAACAGCTTACGACATTGACTTATGAACAACCTGATACGCTTGACACCGCGTCTGGAGCATTAGGTATTGATGTTAAAACCACCGAATCTTTTTCAAAAAGTGGTGGCGTGGGTTCTATTGCTTCAAATACAAAAGTGGTTGTCGCCTCTTTTTCAGAAGAAGTCAAAAATAATAGAGTAAACAGTTCTTTAATCGAAATATCTCCTACTTCCTCAGTCGTTGTTAGGATAAATGCAGTTATTCCAGAAAGTCAAAAAGAGTTAGCTGAAGTTAAACTAGAAATAGAGAAAAAACTTAAAAGACAAAAAGCGGTTCAAGCATCTGCGGATTTAGCGACTCAAATTTTGGCTAAAGTAAATGCCGGAGAAGATTTTAAATCTCTATCTAGAGAGGGCGTTGAATATAAAATGGAAGGTTGGGCCGAACGCGGAACCAATGAGGTGCTTCCTATGCTAAAACAAACTGTATTTAAGGCTGTTAAGCCGACGGAAGATAAACCAAGCTATGTGATTGCTAAATTAGCATTAGGGGATAGTATGGTTGTTGAAGTTGTCGGCGTTAAAGATGGGAAGGCTGAATCGAAAGAAGTAACTGAACAGCTTAAAAATACGGTTGAATTGATTCAATCAGGTGCAGAGGAAGGTATTCGTATAGCATCTCTTCTTAAAAATACAGACATTAAAAAACGAGAAGTTTATAAAACTTTAAAGTAAGCATAAATAAAACCCAATAAAAAAGGCTCCGAGTGGAGCCTTTTTTATTGGGTTCAAAATATAGTTCTTATTTAGTATGTTGCTGGCGTTTAATTCTTTCAATATAAGCTTTTCTTTTTTCAGGAGGCATTGCTGCTAGCATTTGTTGCATTTTTGCTTTTTGTTCCTGTGCAAATTGTTGGCTTTTTACATTAGGGGTTAATTTAACACCGCGTTTCTCTAAATTTTTTCGTTCCGCTATTTTATCTATTTTTTCTTTTAATGTTGCGGCAGTAAAGGGCTTAACAATATAACCGTCCACACCAGATTGTGCCGCCTCAAGAATTTGGCTGCGTTTTTGTTCGGCAGTAATTAGCATGAAAGGCATATCACTAAAATCCTTATGTGCTCTTACTTTTCTTAGTAATTCAATACCCGTCATTTCAGGCATGTTCCAGTCACTGACGATAAAATCGTACTTTCCTGTTTGAATCATTGGCCAAGCTTTTGAACCATCATTTGCATCATCAATATTGGAGAATCCTAGTTCTTTAAGAAGGTTCGTTACAATTCGAATCATTGTAGAAAAGTCATCTACTACCAGTATGTTTATATTCTTATCGATTACCATATTTATTTTGCCATTATTTTATATTTATTTCAGTTATGTTATCTGTGCTTATTATAAAGTAGATTTATACACTTTAACTAGTGGAATAACTAGCAATTTATACGCCAGTTAAACATTTTTTTAAATTATTTCAAAAAATTGTAGTGTCCATAAGTCATTAATGAGAGATAAATTTCCTTCGTTTGCTAAATAAGGGATTAATATTTCCGCAGAAATCCATTTTTGGTTACAAAGTAATTTAATAAATTCTGCTTCTGCATTTAAACAATTCCATTCTGAACTATTTACATATAAGCTAACTTCATTGTCATTTATTTTGTAATAGGCAAAACGGCAAACAGGGTCTAATTGAATTCCTTCACACTGTTGTAGCTCAGAAAATAATGTTTCTGTATCAACCGTTTCATCTTCTTCAAGGGGTTCAGGAAGTTTTTCATTGGCACCTGCATCTAGTTGCGTTGCAAAACGCCCAAACCATTTTTTAAAATGTTCTTCATTGTCTAAAACTGATTTAAGTAGTGCTTGGGCTTGTTTCCAACTTTCGTCGGTAACTTGCCCTGCTTGACTGTTAGACCAGTTTGGATCTTTATATAAATCTTGAAAGCTCTCCGTTTCCGCTAGGTAATCACCAAAACTATCCCAAACTTCTAAGCCTTTATAAGTACGATAACCAAAAGAGAAGGTTAAGCAATCATCGGTTAACCCAATGCCGTGATGTCCCCAAAGAGGAGGGATATAAAGTAAATCGCCAGCTTCGCAAACATAATCATCTTCAACGATAAAATTTTCCATTAAACGAATATCTAAGCCATCAATATAGTTTTCAGGATTACAGTTTTGAGAGCTAAGTTGCCAGTTTCGTTGTCCTTGTGCCTGTAATAAGAAAACATCGTAGTTGTCATAGTGAGGGCCTACATTACCACCTTTTGTAGCATAACTTATCATTACATCATCAAGACGCCAATTAGGGATAAAGTTAAAGTTTGGAATTAAATCTGCTATTTCAGGGATAAGCTTATCTGCCCCTTGAATTAATAAAGTCCAATTTTTTTCAGGTAAACCTTGAAAGGTTTTTTCCGTAAAAGGCCCTGTTTTTAATGTATAGTCAATCGTTGAGTTCTGAATGATAATACGGCTTTCAACTTCTTCCTCTAAAGATAGCCCTGCTAACTCGTCGGGCTGAATAGGGCTTTCAAAATTAGGAAATGCCCCTTTAATTAAAAGTGGTTTTTTTTGCCAATATTCTTTTAAAAAGGTCTCTTTATCAAAATTACTTAAAGCCATTGTTTCTACCATTTATTTTTATATTAATTTAATTATCAATAAGTATAACCGAATCGCTGTTTTTTTTAATTAAATTACCCCCCCTGGCACTTTTTTACTTTCTTTAGGAATTTTAAGTTCAAAATAGGGTCTAATATAGCGAGAGGTTATGTTTAATGAATTGTTCTGTTATTAATAGCGATAAAATTTTAAGTAAAAAAAATAAGAATATGCTTGCTTATGAAAGTGGGATGAGTCGTCGAGATTTTTTAAAATTATCTAGTTCGGTTAGTTTATTGTCGGGAGTTCTTGCGACTAAACCTATCTTTGCTAAGCCTAAATCAGCTGAAAGTATTTTTACAAAACATCAAAATAAAACTATGATTTCGGTTCAGCAAATTCTTTTCCCTGATGATGGCGATGGGCCTTCTTCTTTTGATTTACAAGCCTTAAAATATTTGCATTGGGCGTTAAAAGATCCTGATAATATTGCTGACGGTGACCCTGCCTATTTAATTAAAGGGTTAGTTAGTGTTGATGTGTTTACTGAAGATTTATTAGGTAAAAAATTTATAGAACTTTCAATGGAAAAACAAAATGAAATATTGGTTAAAATTGAAAAGTCTTCATTTGGTGAAAGTTGGTTGTCGCTGATTCTTTATTATTTAATCGAAGCTCTATTATTAGACCCTGCTTATGGTGGAAATCCGAACGGAGTCGGTTGGAAATGGCTAGAGCATCAACCTGGTTTTCCTAGACCAAATTTAAACCAAACTTATTTAAGTTATGAGGTTGTTGGTGAAAGTTAAAGAATATGATGTATGCATAGTTGGAAGTGGAGCAGGAGCAGGCCCTGTTGCATATGAATTATCTAAAGCAGGTTATTCAGTCGTTATTTTAGAAAAAGGCGGTTGGTACAATGAAGAAGAATTTTTTAAAGATGAACAGCTATCAAGAAAAAATACCTTTCTATCCAATACAAAATATGAGCGACATATTTTAGAAGAGCCTGATGGGGAAGGCGGTTGGTCAAATTATGAAACAGGGCAGTTTTGGGGAGGAAATATAGTTGGTGGAGCATCCAATTTTATGAGTGCCTATTTTCATCGCTTAAAACCAGAAGATTTTCGCCTAGTCTCAGAGTTTGGTAAAATTGATGGGGCAAATACGGTTGACTGGCCGATTAGTTATGAGGATTTAGAGCCTTATTATTTAAAAGTAGAGCAACTGGTCGGTGTATCGGGGAAAATCGTTCAGCACCCTCATTTAGAGCCTCGTTCTACGCCAGATTATCCCTTCCCACCAACCGCAGAACATCCTATTGCAAGTTGGTTCGATAAATCATGTGAAAAGTTAGGTTTTCACCCATTGCCAATGGCGAGAGGGATTTTATCAAAGCCACATAACGGGCGAAATAGTTGTGAATATTCTGGTTATTGTGGCAGTTATGGTTGCCATTCAGGTGCAAAAGCCAGTTCGCGTGCTTCATTATTAAATTTAGCATTAAAAACAGGAAACTTAAAAATAATTCCTTGGGCAAAGGTTTATCAAATAAACACGAATATGAAGGGTAATGCCGATAGTGTTGATTTTTACGATAAAACAAGCCAAAGCGTAAAAATTAAAGCCAAAATAGTTGTGGTTGCTTGCTATTCGATTGAGTCAAGTCGATTATTGTTAAGTTCTCAAGCCAAAGAACACCCTACCGGAATTGGTAATAAATATGAGCAAATTGGTAAAAATTTGCATTGTTGTGCAGGTGGAACTGGGCATGGCGTATTTGATTTAACGAATTTTAGTGAGCAACAAGCACAAGAATTAAAAGTTAGAGGGCCTTTTTTCAATCGAGCTTTACAAGATTGGTATTTTATCGATGATAAAAAAACATTTGATAAACGAATTAAGGGCGGAACACTAGATTTTGTATTTGATCCACCTAGCCCAACCGCAGAAGCAAATGATTTAAAAAGAGAAGATGGGCAACTAATTTGGGGTACAAAATTAAAACAGCGAATTAAAAAACATTTTACCCAAACTAAAGATTTTAAATATGAAGTATTTTGTGATTGGCTAACCAATGACGATTGTTTTGTTTCGTTAGATAAAAACAGTAAGGACAAGTGGGGAACGCCCGTTGCAAAAGTCAAAGCAGGCTTTCACCCGCATGATTTAAAAGTGGCAAATTATTTGGTTGAAAAGGGCAAGCTAGTCATGAAAGAAATGGGCGCAAGTCAAGTATGGGGTAATGCATATAGCTCGCCAACCTCCAATTTAATTGCAGGGGGCTTGCGTTTTGGAAACGATCCGAAAACCTCTGCACTAGATGCTGATTGTTGCGTGCATGGTACGAATAATTTATTTGTAACAGATGGCAGTTTTATGCCAAACGGTGGAAGCATTACGCCCACCTTTACAATTTATGCCAACTCTTTTCGGGTGGCAGATAAAATTAAGGAGCGGATTTAGAAGCTTGATTTTTTAACCATGTTTTTTTTCACATCGTTTAATTGCACTCCAATAAGCACTATTATTGTTTTTATGTTTTTCAGAACTACTACTATTCCAAAGTTTATTGGCTTTTTTCTTGCAAATATCTAATTTCGATTCACTACAACTAAGCATTGAGAGTGTAATAATAAGGATTGAAAAAGTTTTTAGCATAATGTTAGCCTTTAGAAACTATAATAAGTTTTACATTAAACATGGAATTAATTTTAAATGCAATCTCAAAAAAATAAACCAGAAGCAGATTGGACGCAGAGGTATAGTGATTTTTTAGCAAAACAATCCTCAAGAGAAGAAAGGATTGTTTATCAGCGTGATAGAGCGAGAGTCATTCATTCCGCATCATTTCGTCGTTTGCAGGCAAAAACACAAATTTTTGGTTTAAATGAATCAGATTTTTACCGTACCCGATTAACCCATTCAATGGAGGTCGCACAAATTGGTTCAGGGTTAGTTGAACAGTTGATTACGGATGGCGGCGGGAAAAAGTACGTGAATTGGTTGCCATCTTTTTATTTGATGGAAGCGATCTGCTTGGCCCATGATTTAGGGCACCCACCATTTGGGCATGGCGGGGAAACCGCCTTAAACTATATGATGCGTAATCATGGTGGCTTTGAAGGTAATGCACAAACCCTTAGAATTCTAGCTAAATTAGGCGAATATACACCTGAAAATGGTATCGACCTTTCAAGAAGAGCTACATTAGGAGTATTAAAATATCCACAAATTTATGATAAAGTGATTGAAAAAGATACGGTTTATTTAGAAAAAATAAAACAAAAAGATGCACTAGACTTTAAAACCTTAAGTGTCAAAGAATGGAAACCACCGAAAAGTATTTATAGCAATGAAAAAGAAATTTTTGATTGGGTACTAGCGTTATTTAGCGAAAAGGATAAAGCAAATTTTACCTGCCTAAAAGAAAATAAACAGGGGCATGATACAACACAACATAAAGCGTTAGACACCACCATTATGGAAGTGGCAGATGACATTGCTTATGGAATTCACGACTTAGAAGATGCTGTAGCAATTGGCTTGCTACAAAAAGAACTGTGGCAGAAAGAGGTAATGGAAAACAGTATTTTTAAAGAACACCAGTTGTGGGATGATGAAATGAGCGACATGCTCTTTAGCGGTCGTTCTAAAGGCAGAAAACATGCCATTAGTAAGATGGTTGGCATTATGATTGAAAGCGTTACCATTACTGAAAACGATTTGTTTGAACACCCTTTACTAAGCTATCAAGCAGAACTAGGAAAAGCCCAGGGGCAGGTACTAGAATTATTGAAAAACTTTGTTTATGTACATGTCATTACGCTACCAGAAGTAAAGGGCATGGAATATAAAGGTCAATTAATTGTTTTAGATTTGTTTAAATCGTTAAGAGCGAACCCTGAAGCTTTGTTGCCTAGAAATACATTTGAGAAATATAAAAACGCGGAAGATAAAAAAGGAAAATATAGAGTAATTTGTGATTACATTGCAGGCATGACTAATACCTATGCATCAAGAATGTACGAAAAATTATTTACCGCATCGCAAGGATCGATTTTTGATCGTTTATAGTGTGACAAATTTTTATGCCTTATTCAGCATTATTTAAAAACTCTTCGGCATGTTTTCTTGTTTGTTCGGTGATAGTGACACCGCCGACCATGCGGGCAATTTCTTCAATTCTTTGAGAGAGAGAGAGCTCAACAACCTGCGTACTGGTGCTGTTTTCATTAGATGATTTAGATATATTTAACTGTTGTTTTCCATAGGCGGCGACTTGTCCTAAGTGCGTAATAGAAAGCACCTGGCAATGGTTTCCTAAGACCTGCATTTTTTGCCCAACAATTTCTGCAATCCCCCCACCAATACCGACATCTACCTCATCAAAAATTAAAGTAGGTAAACTGGTTACTTGCGCGCAAGCAACTTGAATAGCCAAACTAATACGAGAAAGTTCACCACCAGATGCAACTTTATTAATGGCTTGTACAGGTTGACCTTTATTGGCAGAAATTAAAAATTGTATTGTATCCGCGCCACTTGCCGAATATTTTTCAGATGCGTCAACTTTAATTTCAAAATTTCCTTCAGCCATACCCAGTTCTTGTATGCTAGAGGTGATTTTTTTTGCTAAAAATAGCGCTGATTCTTTGCGTGAAATACTAAGTTTTTCAGTTGAATCCAGATACTTTTTCCAAGCAGATTCTACATCAAGTTTAAGTTGTTCTAATGATTCAGAAGACGCATTTAACTCCGCTAACGCAGTTTTAATCGCCGCATGTTTATTAACTAAATTATTCGGTTCTAATTGGTATTTTTTACTTAAGTTAAATAGTTCTGCCAAACGGCTATCAAGCCGTTGTAATTTGTTTGGATCTAATTCAATATTTCTTTCTTCTGCTTGAATATCATTGGCAATTTCCTGCACCTCAATAAGAGCAGAATTAAGTTGCTCTAATGAACACGCTAATTTTAGGTTGAATTCGGCAATTTTTTCTAATTCAGAAATGGCAGAATTTAATCCATCGGTAATGGCATTGTTTGATTCAATAGCTTGGTAAGCATTGTAAGCAGAAGATTTAATTTCATTCGCATGAGAAAGGATTTTTTGTTCATTTGAAAGCTCTAAAAACTCATCTTCAATAGGGTTAACATTATCAAATTCTTGTAATTGAAAGTTCAGTAGTTCAAGTTTGCTTTGTTTATCCGACTCTTTATCTTGCAAGATAGATAGATTTTTCTTCAATTTAGACCAAGTATTATAGTTTTTAACCACCTCTAAAATTAAGGCAGGGTGCTGTGCAAAAGCGTCTAATAATTCTTGCTGTTTATTGGCGAATAATAATGATTGATGTTCATGTTGTCCGTGAATATCAATTAACAATGAACTAATCGACTTTAACTGGCTAACAGATGCTGGTGAACCATTGATATAAGCCTTAGAACGCCCCTCAGCGGTTAAAGTTCTTCTTAGCAAACATAGGTTATTATCATCCAGTTCATTGTCTGCTAGCCATTGTTGAACCACTTGTAGATTCGTAATATCAAAATCAGCGGTAATATCGGCACGGCTTGTACCGTGGCGAACTAGTGATGCATTCGCTCGTTCACCTAAAGCTAAGCCAAGCCCGTCTAATAAGATTGATTTACCAGCACCTGTTTCACCCGTAAGGGTCGTAAAGCCAAGTTTAAAAACCAAATTTAATTTTTCAATTAACGCCAAATTTTTAATAGATAATTCTTGTAACATTTAAAGTTTTTTACCCCAGTTTAATTTCTCTCTTAACAGACGATAATGGTTATGCCCTTTAGGATGAATAACTTTAAGTAGCTTAGGGTAACGGCGAATAATAACTTCATTCTTAGAATTAAAAGGGAAAATTATTTGCCCATCACAAGTAATTCTAGCCGAGCCAATACAAGTATCATTTGGTTTTATTTGAATAGTATTATTGGCACTTATCACAACAGGGCGATTACTCATAGTATGTGGGTTAATTGAAACCAATACTACCACATTTAAGTCGGGGTCTAAAATAGGACCACCTGCAGATAATGCATAAGCTGTCGAACCAGTAGGGGTTGAAATAATCATACCATCTGAGCGTTGGCTATTAAAAAACTGATTATTAATAAAAGTTTCAAATTCAATCATGCGTGGTGAATCACCCTTATGCAAGACAATATCATTTAATGCTACCTGTTCATGCAACTGTTTTTTATTATGACTAATCGACACTTGTAATAAATTTCTTTCTTCCGTGTTGTAGTTATTATTAAGAATGTCATCAATCATTTCACACATAAAGTTAGGCGAAATATCCGTTAAAAAACCAAGCCGTCCAAGGTTAATCCCTAAAATTGGAATTTCATAGTCAGCAATATTTCGTGCGACATCTAAAAAAGTACCATCTCCACCCACCACAATAGCTAGGTCAATCGAGTGCAGTAATTTTTCTCTCTCTAATATTTCTACGCCGAACTTATCAGCAGGAAAATTTTTGCAAGTAATTTCATCTAAATAGGCAATTTGTTTTTTAGTCGCAAAATGGGTTAATAATTTTTCAATTAACTCCCAAGATTGCGTGCCTGTATATTTACCGAAAACACCAATTTTATTAAACATGGTTACCGCTCTTTATTAATTATAAAGCTATTCTAAGCAAAAATTGCCAGGGGGGGGTAGTATAAATTAATAATTATTTTAATTTATACTTGAATGACCATAAAACAGCCCCCATAAAGTGCAGGAATTAAAAAAATATTTGGAGAATGAAAATGTCTGAAGATAAGAAAGAAGATATTCAAGAAGAGCTTAATGAAACACTTTCAGAAGACCAGATTCCAACGGTTGAAGTAGAAGATACTGTTTCTGAAGAACTAGTGGCGGCATTAGAAGACGCAGCTAAACAAAAAGATTTAGCGTTACGCACCATGGCGGATATGGAAAACTTAAAACGCCGTTCACGAATTG
>CAYMAW010000010.1:0-14915 GCA_964388565.1 uncultured Piscirickettsiaceae bacterium
TATTTCTTGAGAAGGTGTTAGTAAATTGCTCTTAAGCCCGGATACCGGCCTGAACAAAACGCTCTATATGAGCAAAACCGATTGCGGTGGGCAATACGGAGATAAATTAAACCTTATCTGTACTTGTATTGCTATAAAAATTAATGCAATCCAAGCCCGTTTGCCTTTGTAATTGTTATATTTATTTACAAAGGAAAAAAAATGAAACCCTCAAAACTATCAATGGCTATTTTATTAGCTATATCAACTAGCTCAGTGTTGGCAGAAAACACAAAACTTGAACAAGTAATTGTATCTGCCACAAATACCAAACAAACATTAAATACAGTTACCTCAAACACCGTTATTATTACCAAAGAAGATATTGAAAAAAAACAATATCAAACATTAGCAGATGCACTTAAAACCGTACCAGGAATTACGCTTAAAGGTTCTGGTGGGCTAGGTAAACCTACATCTTTATTTATGAGAGGAAGCCAGACCAGTCATGTGCTTATTTTACAAGACGGGGTTGATTTAACTGATGCGGCAGGGTTAGGTGGAGCACACCTTGAGAATATTTTTCTTGCCAATGTAGAGCGAATAGAAATTATTAAAGGTTCACAATCTGGTATATGGGGTGCGAATGCAACAGCTGGTATTATTAATATCATTACAAAATCAGGCGGAAGACAAGCATCAGTTAATATTGAAATGGGGTCAAATAATTCAAGGAAAATCGCTAGTACGCTTGGTGCAAGTAATGAAAAAATTGATTTTTCTGTGCATTTTTCAAGCCTTCAAACCGACGGATTTTCTGCCGTTAGAGAAGCAGATAAATCACATAACAAATTTGAAGACGATGGTTATAGCCAAACTGATATTTCATTCAAAATGGGTATTAACTTAAATGAAAATCATCGTATTGAAACCTATTTTAATTCTTCATCTGGCAATAATGACTTTGATGGAAGCACGGGAGCACCTTCATACCTACCTGCTCCTGATGATGCTGTTGCAACTAATAGCCATACACAAGATATAAAAACTTTACGCTACCTTTATTCTTCTGACAAGTTAAATGCGAAACTATTTATTAATGACCACCAAATAGATAGAAATTTTCCTACTTATTCTAGTACCTATGAAGGAAATATTAGGGAATTTGGTGGACAACTTGGCTATCGCTACAATGAAACCGACAACATTAGTATTTCGGCAACTAAAAAAACCTTAGACAACACTAACTTGACCTATGAAAATAACGGTTTTACATTAACCAATACCAATCAATTTAACAATAAAAAATTAATTGTTACACAAGCAATTCGTCATGATGAATTTAATGAATTTGAAAGTGCTACGACTGGAAAACTAGGGATTAAAAACTATTTTAATAACCGCTTATTTATCAGTGCAAACTACGGTACTGCCTATAACGCTCCTTTATTATCACAACTATCAAGACCTAACCCAACAGATTTAGTGCCTGAAAAATCCGTCAGCTATGATGTGAGCATTGGTTCAGATAATTTTGAAATAAGCTATTTCCATACTCAAACAGATGATTTAATTGAATATGTACCCCAACCTTGGCTAACGCCTTATTATTATAAAAATGCGGATAAAGAGGTTGTGACAGAAGGTGTTGAGGCAAGCTACAAACAAACATTTGATAGTATCAATACCGATTTAGGTATCAATGCAACTTGGTTATCTGCTAAAAATGAAGATGATGAAGCACTTCGTTACAGACCAGAACAAACAGCTTCCATTAGCCTTGATTATTATGGGATAGCTAAGACACATCTAGGGCTTGAAACGCGTTATACAGGTACCGAATATTCAGAAGATGATAAACAAGGTGTTCAGCTAGGCGAATACTTTGTAACTGACATCAAGGTAGATTACAAAGTAAACAATAACCTAAGTGTTTACGGCAGAATTGTTAATGTACTCGATGATGATTACACTACAAATATAAGAACCTCCACAGGAACAACGGCTAACTATATTTATTCAAACGGTGGTCGTCAATTCTTTATAGGTATCCAAGGCAAAATGTAAGCATGCCATCTGACATAAACCAAACACTCATGATACAAGGTTGCACATCTGATGCAGGCAAGAGTACCCTTGTGGCTGGTTTGTGTCGTTTATTTGCAAGGCAAGGTTTCGCGGTTGCACCGTTTAAACCACAAA
The DNA here is from genome assembly GCA_964388565.1 of uncultured Piscirickettsiaceae bacterium. Taxonomy (GTDB): domain Bacteria; phylum Pseudomonadota; class Gammaproteobacteria; order Thiomicrospirales; family Thiomicrospiraceae; genus Hydrogenovibrio. The sequence continues at coordinate 2,182 of CAYMAW010000010.1, forward strand.
ACATGGCAAATAATAGTGCCGTGACGGACGATGGTGGCGAGATTGGCAGAGCACAAGCTTTGCAAGCCTTAGCCGCCAGAGTACCTTTATCTGTACACATGAATCCTGTTTTGCTCAAACCAAACAGTGATACTGGTGCGCAGGTCATTATTCAAGGACAGAGCATTGGCAACCTCAATGCAATGGACTATCACGACTACAAGCCAAGGGCGAACGCCGCGGTGCTTGAGTCGTTTCAAATTCTTTCTGAACAATATCAAACTATCTTCGTTGAAGGTGCAGGTAGCCCTGCTGAAATTAACCTCCGAGAAAATGATATTGCAAACATGGGCTTTGCCGAACAGGTCGATTGCCCCGTTATTTTAATTGCCGACATAGATAAGGGTGGTGTCTTCGCCCATATTGTCGGCACGCTTGAATGCCTATCCGAGTCTGAACAAAACCGTATTAAAGGTTTTGTTATCAATCGCTTTCGTGGCGACATCAAACTCTTACAAGACGGGCTTGATTGGTTAGAAAGAAAAACCAGCAAGCCTGTATTAGGTGTACTACCTTATTTACATAATCTACATTTAGATTCAGAAGATGCCATCTCTCCCAACAGCAAAAATTGCCAGGGGCATACTAAGTTTAAAGTTATTTGCCCTCTTTTACCGCATATATCAAACCATACCGATTTAGATCCGTTAATTTTACACCCAGCAATAAACTTTGAATGGGTTAAGCATGGTGAAAAAATTCCACCTGCTGATTGGGTTATTTTACCTGGCAGTAAAAGTATCGCCTTTGATTTAGATTGGTTAAAATCAGAGGGTTGGCAATCTTATTTGCAAACACATTTACGCTATGGAGGAAAGATAACAGGGATTTGTGGTGGCTTACAAATGCTAGGAATGTATATTTTTGACCCACTAGAAATTGAATCTAAACAGCCAGAGGTCAGTGGCTTGGGTATCATGCCCTATTCCACTATGTTAGAGCAAGATAAGCAATTAAAAAAAGTAGTAGGAAAATTAAATTTTCCAAATAAATCGGTCATTAAAGGCTACGAAATTCACCAAGGAACGACCTTATTTAAAGAGACACTTAACAACAAACATACGCATGCACTTACATTGTCAAATGGTAAAAAAGATGGCATGATAAGTGACGATAAACAAATACTAGTCACCTACTGCCACGGCTTATTTGATGAACCTAGTGCATTAAAAGAACTGTTAAACTGGGTAGGGTTAGAAATAGAAGATATTTTTGACTTAAATAAACACCGTGAACAACAGCTTGAATTATTGGCTGATACCTTTGCCGAACACCTCGATATTAATCAAATAAAAGAAATTATGACATGAACGATAAATCAAAACAATACCACCAAGTAAAAATGGAACGCAAAAAAACGCAAATTGATGCCTCTATTAAAAAAGCAACCGATGAAAAAGGGCTTATACTGGTTATCACTGGTAATGGCAAAGGTAAATCAACCTCTGCCTTTGGCATGGTTGCCCGTGCATTAGGTCATGGCATGAAGGTGGGTGTATGCCAATTTATAAAAAGCCGAACCGACACGGGTGAAGAAGCTTTTTTTAACGCACACAAAAACTGTCATTGGCATGTACTCGGCGACGGTTTTACTTGGGACACGCAAGATAAAGCACAGGATATAAAAACATCGCTTGCCGGTTGGGATATTGCGAAAAAAATGTTAACCAACTCAAGTTATGATTTAGTCGTACTAGATGAATTAACCTATTTACTAAGTTATAAATATCTTGAAAAAGAAATGGTATTAAACATCATAAAAAGCAAACCTAGCATGCAACATGTCGTTATAACTGGGCGTTCAGCTCTTGCTGAATTAAGAGAAATCGCTGATACTGTTTCTGAAATAAAAGAAGAGAAACATGCTTATAAAAGTGGCATAAAAGCACAAAAAGGAATTGATTTTTAAAGCATGAAAACCCTCTTCTTCATTTTATTATTTGCCTTTATTCCCCTTAGTAAAGCTGACATAAGTAAAGGTGATATTACAAAAACTGAAAAACCGAACCAAAAAATACGCATTATTAGCCTTGCACCCCACCTAACAGAAATGCTTTATTCTGCTGGTGCTGGCGACTTAATCGTTGGTGCCGTCAACTACTCCGACCACCCTGCTAAGGCTAAAAAATTACCCTTAGTGGGTAGTTATAATGAAATAAATATCGAACAAATCATTGAACTTAACCCTAGCCTAATTATTGCTTGGAAATATGGCAATACACCACAAGATATCCTGCGATTAAAAAAACTAGGTTACAATGTTTGGCAAACAGAAGTTCTAAAACTTACCGATATTCCCTTACAAATACAACAAATAGGCGAAAAAACTAACCACCAAGCAACCGCTAATAAAGTTGCACAGCAACTACAAGAAATACTAAAAAATACTAAAAAACACTATAAAACGATCAATAAAAGCCAAATCTTTTACCAAGTTTGGGATAAACCTCTCTACACCATCGGCAAAAATCAATTTATCACTCAAGCGATAGAATTATGTGGAGCAAATAATATTTTTGGCAAGATCAATCAACTTGCACCACAAATCAGTAGCGAAGCAGTAATTAAACAAAATCCTGACATAATTATATTAGGCGGAACAACAGAACGCCAAAAAATTTGGCAACAACACTGGCAACAATACCCAACGATTAGTGCCGTCAAAAATGATCAAATAATTAAAGTAAACAACTCCGTTTACCAACGACCGACGGAAAGATTTATTAAAGCAATCCCCCGACTTTGCGAACGAATACATAACAATAACTAGTCAAAAAGTGACTAAAAACTATAAATAGAAGGTACCAGGGGTGCCCCTGGCATTTTTTATCGGGGAAGTATTAATTCCTTAATAGCGTTTTAGCACTGGTTAAGTATTTTTTACGAGACAATAATAATCCCCAGCGACTACCACCTACTTGACGCCACAACATGCTTGCTCTAATGCCAGCTAATAACAATGCTCTTATTTTATTTGCGGTTCGTGTATTTTGAAGATGACCGTGTGAACCGTTGACCATTATTCTTGGGTTTACTTGACTCACATTTTCACTATAAGCTCTGGCTAGCGTAGCAATAATATTTTCATGATAATCACCAAAATGGCTACGGTTTTCTTTTGCCGATTTAATTACTCGAAATGCCTTATCTAAAATGCCGTCTAATTCCGATACTTTTTTTTCTAAAATCATCAGACTTAATACATACTTTGTTATTTCAATATTACGAGAATCAACTGATTGGTCTGATGACATTTGTGATATTAAAGTATTGGTGCCAACTTGAATGTTTTCAGCACAACCAAACACATCTAAGGTATCTTCAGGACTTTCATTAAATAATGAATCAATGCTTGCTTTAAATGCCGTCTCATCGGTTTTTCCTGTCGTCGCTAACTCATAAACTTGTCTTGCGACTTGGTACAAACCAATTAAGGCAATGGTTCTGTCTTGCTGTGAATATTCCATTATGCTTGTTCTTCTTTTATCTCTAATTCAGTATGAAAACGACCGGTAATAATTCCGCCACCCAAACAGTCAGAAAAATCATCGCCACTATAAAATACAACAGATTGACCAGGTGCGATAGCGGTTTGATTCTCTTCAAATTTAACAGTAATTGTTTTATCATTATACCTAATGATTTCGCAAGCTTGCTCACTTTGGCGATAACGAATTTTGGCTTTTAAAATCCGACCTTGTTCAGGTAAAGAACCAGAAACCCAGTCTAAATTTTCAGCCGTTAAATACTGATGATTTAATAAACTGTGCTCTTTTCCTTGCACGGCGATAAGTTGATTATTGGTCAAGTTTTTGTCTGCAGCAAACCAAGCATCACCCGTTTTACCATGTCCTCCGCCTATTCCCAATCCTTTTCGTTGCCCAAAAGTGTGATACATTAAACCATCATGTTTACCGATAATCGTACCATGCTCATCAACAATTTCACCGGGTTTAGCTGGGATAAATCGTTGTAAAAAATCTTTAAAATCTTGTTCACCAATAAAGCAAATTCCCGTACTATCTTTTTTATCATAGGTAATAAAGCCAGCCTCTTCAGCCAGTTGTCTGACGAGAGGTTTTTCTAATTCACCAATAGGAAAAAGAGATTTTGAAAGTTGATGTTGCTGTAAAGTATAAAGGAAATAACTTTGGTCTTTATTGTTATCTAAGCCTTTTAATAAATGAAATTTTCCATTATCGTCCTCACCTATTCTAGCGTAATGACCCGTCGCAATATAGTCCGCACCTAAGTCGATCGCATGGTTTAAAAAGGCTTTAAACTTTACTTCTTTATTACATAAAATATCAGGATTCGGTGTTCTACCTGCTGCATATTCAGCAATAAAATATTCAAAAACTTTATCCCAATATTGTTCTGAAAAATTTTTAATATGAAGCTTTATGCCTAGTTTATTACAAACAGATAACGCATCTTCCATATCTTGTCGTGCAGGACAATAATCATCAGTATCATCTTTTTCCCAGTTTTTCATAAACAAACCTTCAACCAGATAACCCTGCTTTTGCAAAACTAACGCGGTTACAGAAGAGTCAACACCGCCAGACATACCGACAATAACTTTGGTTTGATTGTTTTTGGGATCGAAAGATAAGATTGGATTCATTTTAAATACCATATTTGAGATTTAAGACAAGAATTTTAGCAGATTACGACTTTAAATTCTTCAAAGCTAAAATTAAAGAAAAAAAAAGGTCTCCTTTAGAAAGGATAAACCCTTCCAAAGAAAACCTTTTTTATTTTAAAAAATAGTTTTACTTACGCAAACCAAGTCTTTTAATCAATCCAAAATATGCTTCAGCATTTTTACCGTGTAAATAGTCAAGCAATTTACGACGACGACTTACTAAACGCAATAAACCTGTACGAGAATGGTTATCTTGCTTATGAGTTTTAAAATGCTCAGTAAGGTATTTAATACGGTGTGTTAAAAGTGCTACTTGAACTTCTGAAGAACCAGTATCACCTTCGCTAGTAGCGTAATCTGCTACGATTGCGGCTTTATCTTGTGCTGTTAACATGGATATTTCCTATTAAATCGACTTTTAAAATTAACCGTAACCCACAGCCGATGGCAGGTACGAAGTGTGCATTATACCTATTTTGGTTGCTAAATCAACGCTTACCTCCACCAAACATATAATTTCCGATATGAGAAAGATCCCTACTAACTTCTCGTACTAACAGATCCAAACTAACAACTGCATTTTCAAGTAAGTTAACCGCAATATAAGGGCATTCAACTTTCAAACGATCATACATTGGCTTGGTTATTTCAATTAATTTAACGGGGTTTTTACCTGCTGTCATTCTTAATTGCCTTGGTACACCATCAAAAAAAGACATTTCACCAATTAAATTACCCGTTTCTTGCTTTCCAATCATCGACTCAGACTTTCCATCTGAACTAGTAAACGCCACCTTACCTTGATAGATAAAATACATAGACGAGCCGACTTCTCCCATATCAGTAATTATCTCATGGGATTCAAATTCTTTTTCTTTTAAATAACGAGTCATCGTATCAACTTCATTTAGCGTTAACGACTCACAAATTTTGTTCTCTTGAAAGAACTCAAATAACTCTTCTGGCGTAATGTTCATATTCCCTTTCTCCTCAATTTACTGCCCTTGCGATAAAAGATGAAACTGGCCTGCCATCTTCTAAGGTATCTATTCTATCAACTATTATTTCAAAACCTTCGGCTTTTCCAAATTTTTCTGCAAACTCATTTAATTGCACAATAAAGTTAGGGTTTTTAGGTGAACCAAATTCCTGTACCCCTTCTGAAAAAGCTTGAAAAACTAAAAAAGTGCCAGGGGCGGTATGTTGTTTAATTCGATCCATTAAATCACGGTTTAAATAACGAATAATAACAATTAGATTAAATTTTGTATCTGGCAGGCAACTTAAATCATTAACATCACAGGTTAACCAATCAATTTTTTGATTACTTTTTTCTGCTAAATATTTTGCCCTTGATATAACTTGTGGCTTCTTTTCAATAGCGGTTACTTGCCACCCTTTCTTTGAAAGAAAAACCGCATCTCTTCCCCCACCGCAACCTATATCTAAAGCAGAAACTCCATCAACTTCAACTAAATTTAATTTACAAAACTCGCTTATCAAGTTAGATGGTTGCCATAAATTAGTTACCTGTACTCCAATTCTTTTGAGCCATTTATTATTTTCAAGAAAGCTTAATAATGTCAATTCGTCCACCGATTGAGCTATTTGATAGCCTTTTCCAAGTAACATTACTTTAATTTCTGAGGATTGATCTATCTCTGAAACAATCATGTTTAAACGCGCAGGTCTAGCTGGCAATTCATTTAATCTTTCAGGAAGTTCTTGCCAAGGAATATTGGCGGTGTCAGCTAGATGTTGTTTTTCAAAATCTAATTTATTTCTTAAATCTAATATTTTTAAAGTTAAATCATCAAACATTAAATAACCGCTTAGGCTTGAGTAAGTTTTTTTCATATTGCCACTCACCTACTCCAAAAAACACGCCATTTGGATCATAAAACCGTACTAAATCTGTTTCAGGTTTTTCAACATCTAACTTTCCGCCATGCTGAATACAATGGGTATCTTCTGCATTTAAATGGATTGCTTGCAAATGTTGTAATGGTAAGTCTAAGGGTAAAAGATAGTCTGTTGAGCCTGACGATAATTCATCAAGCGTTTGCATTTGGTCTGCTGTAATATCGCCTGCTTGTGTACGATGTAGTGCGACTAAATGACCAACTGTTCCTAAATGTTTTGCTATATCTTCACCTAATGTACGAATATAGGTTCCTTTGGTACAGTGTGCTTCAAACTTTAAAATGTCACTTTCAAATGAAATAAATTTTAATGAAAGAATCGTTATTTTACGAGCTGGGCGTTCTATTTCTATGCCTTTTCTTGCATATTCATATAAAGGTTTACCTTTATGTTTTAATGCAGAATACATAGGAGGAACTTGTTCAATCTCTCCTGTGAATTTTTCAAAAGCAGATAAGATTTGCTCTTTTGATAATTCAGAAATAGCTTTTTCTAAAGTAATTTTACCGTCTTTATCACCCGTATCTGTTTCCTGCCCTAATTTTAAGGTGGCGATATACTTTTTATTAGACGCTAGCAATAAGCCCGATACTTTTGTCGCTTCACCAAAACAAATAGGTAGTAAACCTGTCGCAAAGGGATCTAATGCCCCTGTATGCCCTGCTTTTTTAGCACTGTAAAACCGTCTTACCTGTTGCAATACGCCATTAGAGGTAATGCCTTCTGGCTTATCGAGTAAAACAATTCCATTAACTTTCTGCCACTCTTTTTTTTTGTTCATTTTTTTTGATGAAGAGCTTTAAAAATTAATTCTTCAATATGTCCTGCATTTTCGGCAACTTTATCGTAGAAAAACCTTAAATGTGGTGTAATTCTTAGATTCATTCTTTGACCTATTTCAGTTCTAAAAAAACCTTTTGCTTTTTCTAGTGCTTTAATTGCATCTTGTGCAGCATCGTCTTCTTCATTTGCTCCAATAATAGTGAAATAAATCGTTGCGATACTTAAATCTTTTGAAATTTTAACTTCGGTAATATTAATCTTTTCCAGACGAGGGTCTTTTGTTTCTCTGTGTAAAATTTCACTTAATGTTTTACGAACTTCAAGTGAAACTCGTTTTGTTCTGCTGATATCTGCCATATTTTATTTTCCTTAAAAACACAAAAACAGGGTAAACCCTGTTTTTGTGAATTATATTTAATTGTTGATTTTAATCAAGAGTTCGCTTAACTTCAGTTCTTTCATAACACTCAATCTGATCGCCAACATTAACATCGTTATAGTCTTTAACGCCGATACCACATTCCATACCTTTTGAAACATCGTTAACATCGTCTTTAAAGCGTCTTAATGACTCTAAAGCACCTTCATAAATAACAATATTTTCACGAAGAACACGAATTGGATTATTGCGTTTCATAGTTCCTTCCGTCACCATACAACCTGCAATTAAGCCAATTTTAGGTGCTTTAAATACTTCACGAACATCTGAAACACCCACAATATTTTCTTGGAATTCAGGTGCTAATTTACCTTCAACGGCTCGCTTAACTTCGTCAATTATTTCATAAATAACACTATAATATTTAAGGAAGACTCCTTCACTGTTAATTATGCGTTTTGCTTTTGCATCGGCACGAACATTAAAACCAAAAATTAAAGCATCAGAAGCTAAAGCGAGGTTAGCATCAGTTTCAGAAATCCCACCTACACCAGAAGAAACAATAGTTACTTTTACTTCATCGTTAGATAATTTAGTTAAGGCAGCATTAATTGCTTCAATTGAACCTTGCACATCTGCTTTTAAGATAATATTTACATTTTCCATATCACCTTCAGCCATTCTATTAAACATATTGTCTAATTTAGATTTTTGCTGACGGGATATTTTAAGTTCCTTCGCTTTGGTTTGTCGATGGCTCGCTACCTCTTTAGCTTTTCGTTCACTTTCAACAACAAGCATATCATCACCAGCAATTGGCACACCTGATAAACCTAATACAGCAACAGGAATAGAAGGACCTGCACTGTCTACCGTTTGCCCTTGTTCATTCATTAATGCACGAACACGACCATGTTGCATTCCACAAAGAACAATATCTCCTTTACGGATAGTACCAGACTGAACAAGAACGGTTGCAACCGCTCCACGCCCTTTATCTAGTCTAGATTCAACTACAACACCACGCGCTGGGCTATCAATAGGAGCTTCAAGCTCTAAAATTTCAGATAACAATGCAATGGACTCTAATAAGTCATCAATACCTTCTCCTGTTTTAGCAGATACTTTAACAAAAGGAACATCGCCACCCCAGTCTTCAGGAACGACTTCTTCCGCAACCAGTTCTTGCATGACTTTATCAGGGTTAGCCCCTTCTTTGTCAATTTTATTAATCGCGACAACCATGGTTAAATTCGCCGCTTTCGCATGCTGAATGGCTTCTTTTGTTTGAGGCATCACACCATCATCCGCCGCGACTACAATAATAACCACATCGGTTACTTTCGCTCCACGCGCACGCATAGCAGTAAAGGCTTCATGCCCAGGGGTATCAATAAAAGTAACACCTCCTTGCTCTGTTTTAACATGGTAAGCACCAATGTGCTGTGTAATTCCACCAGACTCGCCATGGGCTACTTTTGCTTTACGAATATAGTCTAATAATGAAGTTTTACCATGATCAACATGCCCCATTATCGTAACAACAGGTGAGCGTCGAGTCATTTCATACTCATTATCTTGGTTAACAACATCGTCTTCAATTTGATTGTCGTTAACTAAAACGGCTCTATGCCCCATGTCTTCAATAATTAATTGTGCTGTTTCTTGATCAAGCACTTGGTTAATCGTAACCATTGAACCCATTGACATCATAAATTTAATAACTTCAGTCGCTTTAATTGCCATTTTATCTGCAATTTCAGAAACCTTAATGGTATCGCCTACTTGAATATCACGAATTTGTTTTTCAACAGGTTTTTGGAAACCATGTTCATTTTCAACTTCAATAACAGGCTTTCTGTGATTATTCTGTTTACGACGACGACCAAACTTATCATTACCACGACCCATCGCAACATTCTTTTTAGATTGCTTGTGCTTAGGTTGTGCCTTACCTGCATTTCCTTTGTCAGATTTTGCTGGAGCGGCTTGATTTGTGAACTGCTTTTTAGGCTTTTCTTTTTTTGGATCCTTGACGACTTTTGGTTCGACCTTTCTTGGTTCAACTTTCTTTGGTTCTACTTTTTTAGCAGCCACTTCAGGTTTTTTATCAATAATTTTTTCAACTTTCTTTTCGACTTTCTTTTCGACTTTCTTTTCAACCACCGGTGCAACTTCTACTGACTGTTCAACGACTTCTGGTTTTTTAACATAAGTGCGTTTTTTACGAACTTCAACATTAACGGTGCGTTTTCCACCACCAGAAGACAGGTTAATCTTTTGAACCTTTGTTCTATTAAGTGTTACTTTTTTAGGTGCATCAGTTGTTTCACCGTGCAGACCTTTTAAATAATTTAAAAGCTTCATTTTTTCATCATCTTCTAAAAATGAATCTGTTTTTTTGCCTTTAATGCCTGCCTTTTCAATTTGAGACAGTAATTTATCAGTGGAAAGTGTTAACTTTTCCGCGAATTCTTTTATAGATGTTTTTGACATAATATTTATTACTCCCTACCTATTCAAACCAAGGCGCACGAGCTTTAAGAATTAATGCCCCTGCCTTTTCTTCATCAAGTTCCACAATTTCTTGGAACTCGTCTATTGCTAATTCCGCCAAATCTTCTTGCGTAATTATGCCTGCAGACGCGAATGTTTTCGCCATGGTATCATTCATGCCCTCTAAAGCTTTTAAGTCATCAGCAGGTTCTGCAAAAGCAATTTTCTCTTCTGCTGAAATTGCTTCGGTTAATAATAAATCTTTTGCTCGCTCTTTTAAAGCCGCTACAATATCTTCATCAAACCCTTCGATGTCTAACATTTCAGAAGCAGGTACATAAGCCACTTCTTCAAGCGTTGTGAATCCTTCTGAAACCAATACATTCGCTAAATCTTCATCAACTTCAAGCCCGTTTACAAATACATCAATATAATCTTTCGACGCATCTGAGTTTTTAGCGGCCATATCAGTTTCTGACATAACATTTAGCGTCCAACCCGTTAAGGCTGTTGCTAGTCGAATATTTTGTCCATTTTTACCAATTGCTTGTGATAGTTGCTCATCATCAACTGCTAAATCCATGGTGTGTTTATCTTCATCGACCATAATAGAAGTAACTTCGGCAGGAGCCATTGCATTAATAACATATTGTGCGTCATTTGCATCCCACAAGATAATATCTATTCGTTCACCATTTAATTCATTGGTTACTGCTTGAACACGACTTCCACGCATTCCTACGCAAGCTCCGATTGGATCAAGGCGAGAATCATTTGCCCTTACCGCAACTTTCGCTCTTAAACCAACATCACGAGCGGCAGACATAATGTCGATTAAGTCGTCACCTATTTCAGGCACCTCTACTTTAAATAACTCCATCAACATTTCTTTACAAGAGCGAGACATGGTAATTTGTGCACCACGAGTTTTATAAGAAACTTCTTTTACATAGGCACGAACTCTGTCGCCTAATTTAAACATTTCACGATTAATCAATTCTGAACGAGGGATAATCGCATCAACATTGTCACCCAAGTCTAAGATAACATCACCACGATCAATTCGTTTAACTTGACCTGTAATAATTTCACCTACTCGTGAGCTATATTCTTCTGCAATACGCTTTCGTTCAGCTTCTCTTATTTTCTGTAAAATAACTTGCTTTGCAGTCTGTGCACCAATACGACCAAAATCAATAGAGTCCATTGGTTCTTTAATAAACTCGCCCGCTTCAATATTAGGGTCAATATCAACGGCGTCCATATGGCGTAAATACCATTCAACATTATCTTCAATCTCAACATCATCTTCGATGACTTCCCAAACTCTAAAGGTTTCGTAATCACCTGATTGTCGGTCAATTGAAACCTGTACATCCATTTCTTCATGGTAACTTTTACGCGTTGCCATGGCTAATGCCGCTTCAATCGCATCAAAAATAATTTCTTTTTCTACATTTTTTTCGTTGGACATAATGTCTACAACAGCTAATACTTCTTTGCTCACTTTAAACTTCCTTAACTTGATATTTTTTTATATTTTAGGTACAACATTGGCTTTATCTATTTCTGTAAAATCAACTTCATAAACTTCACCATCAACCTCGATATTAATACCTTGTTCACGGACACTTTCCAATATACCTTTAAAACGCTTACGCCCCATTACGGCGATTGAAGTTCTTACTTTAATAACAGTTCCTTCATACATTTTAAATTGTTCTGGTCTAAATAAAAGTCTATCTAAACCTGGTGATGAAACTTCAAGCGTATAGACACTTGAAATAGGGTCTTCAACATCCATTATTGCACTAATTTGTCGGCTTATTTTGCCACAATCATCAACACCAATACCATTTTCAGAATCAATATAGATTCTTAACATTGTGTTTTTACCTGCAGGCAAATACTCGCAACCCCAAAAATCAAATTCCATTGATTCAATTACGGGTCTAACTAATGCTTCAATTTTTTCCTCTAAAGTCACAGACTTTTATACCTTTTTCAATTTTCAAATAACAAAAAACCCCGTAAGAACGGGGTTTTTATAAACAAGTGCAATAATAAAAAACTATCCACTTAAAAACTAATGTTTAAAAAACTCCGTATATTATAAACTACTTATTTTTTGTTTACAATGTCTATTGTCCGCCTTATCGTTATAAATTAAGCGCTAAGAACGATAAAAGAGAGGGCTTTATTTTATTAGCTCAAAACGCAACGACTTATCTTCTTCAAAGTAGCGTACTAAAACACCCATCTTTGCGAGGGATAAATAAATCTTTTCTGCTTCTTCTGTTTGTACATATATAAATAAATCGGTAGCACAACTTACTCTAAGACCAATAGATTCAAGCCATTTTACCGTTTTTTTTCGCATAACTGGTAATTGTAAACGCATCTTTTTTTGCCAAACGAAGTCTCTTAAGGAGACACTTAACAACTGATTGAAATTCTGCGTGGACT
>CAYMAW010000011.1:0-14764 GCA_964388565.1 uncultured Piscirickettsiaceae bacterium
ACAAACTTCGCAACCATGCCCTTTTCCGTGTTTAAAAATAAGGTCTTCAAAGGTTTTAATTTCTTCAACTTGGCAAATATGATACAAACCTTGGCGGTCGTGCCCAAAGTGTTCGCAAATGTCTGTATTAACTTCAACCCCACGGTTAGAAAGCTCACTATTTAAAACATTGGTAACCAACTGAATACAACCACCACAACCTGTTCCTGCTTGGGTTGCGGCTTTAATATCGCCCATTGTGCAACAACCTGCGTCAACTGCATCAGAAACATCACCTTTGGTAACATCAAAACAAGAACAAATTTGAGCGGTTGCAGGTAAAGCATCAGGACCAAATAAATCTCCGCCTCCACCATCTCGATTTGGCAGAATTAATGCATCTGGGTGTTCTGGCAAATCCATTTCATTAAGCATTAATTGCAATAAATTACTGTAATCTTCTGCGTCACCAACTAATACTGCACCGAGCAATCTTGTGCCATCACCTGACACAACAATCTTTTTATAAATTTCTTCAGGTCCATTTTCATAAACATAAGACTTAGCGTCTTCATGTGTACCATGAGGATCACCAACAGAACCAACATCAACGCCCATGAGTTTTAACTTGGTACTCATGTCCACGCCTTCAAAGGCGGCGGGCTTAGCATTTAACTGATCCACAACAACTTGTGCCATTGCATAACCTGGAGCAACTAGCCCGTAAATCATACCATCATGCAACGCACATTCACCTACTGCAAAAACATCAGGATCTGAAGTCAAACATTGGTCGTTTATGACGATTCCGCCCCTCGGGCCTAGTTTTAAACCTGCTTCGCCGGCTAAATCATCTCTTGCACGAATCCCAACTGAAAATAGAACAATATCTGTTTCCAGTGATTCGCCATCAGCAAACACCATTTTATTTAGGCAGTTTTCACCATCAACAATTTCAGTGGTAGCTTTACTGGTATGGATATTAATATCCAGATTTTCCATCTTGCGTTTAAGCAGACCTGCACCACCATCATCAAGTTGCACTGGCATTAATCTTGGTGCAAATTCGACAACATGGGTTTTTAAGCCTAAATCGGTTAGAGCTTTTGCTGCTTCTAATCCTAATAAACCACCACCAACAACCGTACCGACTTTACCTTTATCGGCAGCCGCTTGTATGGTTTCTAAATCTTCGATTGTACGATAGACTAAACAACCCTCACGGTCATTACCTGTAATTGGCGGTACAAAGGAATATGAACCTGTTGCCATAATGAGTTTATCGTAAGGAATTGATATGCCGTTTTCAGAAGTAACTATTTTAGCTTTTCGATCAATATGAACGGCCTTGTCGCCGATATAAATTTTTACATTATTGCCTTCATAAAACCCTGGCTTTACAAGTGACAGGTCTTCTGCGGTTTTACCTGAAAAATATGATGATAGATAAACTCTATCATAGGCCATACGAACTTCTTCACAAAAAGTGTGTATTTCAAAATTATCGTAATGCTCACTGGCGACTAGCTTTTCTATGAAGCTATGCCCAACCATTCCATTACCTATGACTACTATTTTCATCTTATTTTGTTTACCTCCAAATAAACGATAAACTCATAAAAGCAAACATTATACCAACATTAAAAACACAACAATTACAATAAGATATACAAGTAGCTCCTAATTAACTAGTGTTTCAGAAACATAAACGCACCAAAAAAAGGCAAAAAAATAAAAATGGAACTATAGGACACACTGAATAACTAATTAAAATTTTGGCAATGCCAAGTTTTCATCATCAAGGCATCATTTCGCCATAATCTAAGGCGGACTTAAAAAAGAAACGCCGACGGTGTGAATTTTTTTTATTTTTTGGGAGGACTCATAAAGAGGCACCGATTGCCACTGCCAACTAAGTTCGCTCTGTGGGAACTCAATTCCCCAGGTGGGGTCAATCACATCTAACAATACTTTTTTTGCATCATATTCACAAATTTCTCTATCAGAAATTAAACATTTTTTATCAGCCGCACTTTTCAGCAAGGCTAAGTGCTGTTGAATAAGTAATCTAGCTAATTCATCAACTAAAACAATATCTGAATTAAATTTATGAATAAACCGAGAAACAGGAATTAAGGGGATTTGAGTAATTAAATTTAAAGAAATAATACAGTTAACTTCTTGAATATTCGGTAATATATCTGAAAGTACAGGTGGATTAGACACTAAGTATTTAATTAGTTTTTTACAGTCACTCTGTGTTAATAGTTCCTCCAAAGAATTTGAAACATCTGCCTCTACAAGAGAAACATTTTGATAAAAGCTTGCTATTTTTTTTACTCTATTGAGGAATACTAAATCGACTAAAACGACATGAATAAAATCTTGTGATAACTGCTCTAAAGGAATATCACGCAAAGATCCCGCACCCATGACTACAATAGTATTTTTATTAGCCACTTTACTAGCGGCTTGTACAATTGCTAGTTGGCACTGTTTATAGTGCGAGTCCCATTCCGTCTGGCATCGTTGATACCTCGCTTCCATTCCTATCGTTTCAGTTAAAAAACCTAACTTTTTTACATAGGGTTGGCAAGGTGTAGAAATATATTGAAAAATCTCTTTTAGCACAAAAAACTACAAATTTAATTCTTGTATCTTTCGTGTTAGCGTATTTCTACCCCAACCCAACAATTTTGCAGATTTTTGACGATGATTTTTAGTAAACACTAAAGTAGATTGGATCAGGATTTTTTCAAACTCTGGCTCTAATTCCGTATGCAAATCACTCGCGCCAGAATTTAACCGCTTACTTACCACTTTCTTCAATAAATCCGTCCAACTTCCTTCTGTGCTGTCATTATTTTGATCTTCTAAAACAGCCAATCCTTTCAGCTCTAAAGGCATATCTTCCATTGTTACCTTTCTATCAGGTGCCATAATGGTTAACCAAGTACACAAACTTCTTATTTGTCGTACATTCCCTGGCCAATGTAAATTAACTAAATGCTCTCTAATCTCTTCACTAAGAACCTTTTGTTCTAAGCCATAGCTTTTAGCTTCTTTCTCAAGATAATATTCAGTAATAGGAAGAATATCTTCTTTACGATCTCTTAAAGCAGGCACTTGAATACGAATAACATTTAAACGATAGAGTAAATCCTCTCTGAACAGACCTTTTTTTACCATTTCAGGCATATTTTGATGAGTCGCAGCAATAATTCTAACATCAACATTAATCGGTACTTTTCCACCAACACGATAAAAGCTTCCGTCATTTAATACGCGCAACAGTCGTGTTTGCATTTCAATTGGCATGTCTCCAATTTCATCTAGAAACAATGTACCGCCATCAGCTTCTTCAAAACGCCCTATTCGTTGCGTTAATGCACCTGTAAAAGCACCCCTTTCATGCCCAAACAATTCAGACTCCAATAAGTCTCTAGGAATGGCGGCGGTATTAATGGCAACAAAAGGTTTTAAAGTACGGCTACTCAATTCATAAATAGCTCTTGCAACTAACTCTTTACCCGTACCCGTTTCGCCATTAATTAAAACCGTTACATCTAACTTAGCGACACGACCTAAAATACGAAATACTTCCTGCATTGCAGGTGCAGAGCCAATAATATTAAGGGATTGCTGTTGTTTTTTCTTAACCGTTCGTTTTGAAACGGATCTTCCTGAAAACGCTTTTTTAACAGCTCGTTCAATAATAGATAGCGCATCATCAATTTCAAAGGGCTTGGGCAAATAGTCAAACGCACTGCCTTGAAAAGATTTTACTGCGGTATCAAGATCGGCATGTGCCGTCATCAAAATAACAGGAATTTTTTTATCAAATTCATTAATCTTATCCATCAGCTCTAACCCAGTCATTCCAGACATTCGGATATCTGAAATAATAACAGAAGGTGGGTTTTTTGATAATTCTTTAACCGCATCTAATGCTGACTCAAAAACATGAATTTCATAAGGCAGATCATCCATCGACTCATTCAAAACCCATCGAACAGAGGCATCATCATCAATTACCCAAATAATGGGAGTAGTTTTACGCATTTGTGCCCTTTTCTATTGGAAGATAAATATTAAAAACCGTACCAGTTTTTTCACTCGTCGCAACAATTAGCCCTTTATGATTTCTTAATACATCTTGAGCAACAGGCAATCCCAATCCTGTACCTTGTTTTTTAGAGCTAACCATCGGGTAAAAGATATTATCGGCAATATCTTCAGGAATTCCTTTTCCTTGATCCAATATACTAAGAACCAAAACTAAAGGGTAGGTTTTATTTCCTAATGTAAACTTAGATTCTACACGCGTTTTTACGGTAAGTACGCCACCAAATTTTTCCATCGCTTGCATGCCATTTTGTATAATATTTAAAACAGCTTGTACCATTGGTTCAAAATCAATAAAAAGACTAGGAATACTAGGATCATAATCCAATTTAATTGCAAGATTAGCTGGCTTTTCATTTTCTATAATCCCTAAAACATAGCTAAGTAAATCATGAATGTTATGTAATTCTTTAATTCCATGTCTAGATGGTCCTAACATTCTATCCACTAAATTTTTTAAACGATTTACTTCATTCGTAATCACATCTAAAAACTTATACAACTTTTCTTCGTTTGGAATTTTCCTTCTTAGGAGTTGTGCTGCTCCATAAATACCCGCTAAAGGGTTTTTAACTTCATGAGCTAAGGTTTTAACTAATAATCTACTTGCTTCATATTGATGCTGCCTTTCATCTTCTTCAGAAATTCTGTGTAACCGTTTTGTATCTGACATTTCAATTAACCAACCTGTACCAGATGCCATTTCAAACATTGAAATGGTGCAGGTTAGATAAGTTTTTTCACCATTTGGCAAATGAATTTCATAATCATGAAGCGTTAAGCGACCTGTTTTAGATTTTTTAAGATTATCCAGTAATCTAGGCAATATATAACGCCAGTTTACACCGATAACTTTCATTCGACTTAATTGCAACAACTCTGCCGCCGCTATATTAATAAACTTAATATTTTCATATTCATCCAGCAAAACAACCGACGAGGTTAAGCTTAATAAAATATCGGAATCCATTGTTAATTCATTCATAATTCTTTAACTAACCAAAATTGATTCCGAAAGGCGATAATCTAAGGCATGGAAAATGCCACCTACTTCAACAGATAAAGGTCCATTAAACGGTGCTTTTGAATTAACCATTATTTTTGCGTTTTTAACCAACCCTATTGATGAAAAATAGCGTAATTCTTCTGGGCTACAACTTTGTATTCTTATTATATTCGCCTGTTTTTTTTCAGGGAACACTGCCAAAGAAATAACATCATCTGCAATCATTTCCCCATTTTCATCAGGAATTGGAGAACCGTGCGGATCTCGTAAAGGCCGTCCTAATGACTCCCACATTCGATTAGTAAACTTATCGCTAATGGCATGCTCCAAAACTTCCGCTTCCACATCAACTTCATCCCAAGAATAGCCTAGTTTTTCTACTAAAAACTGTTCCAACACACGGTGCTTTCGAATCATATTCAAAGCAATTTTTTCACCTTTTGGTAAAAGAGCCACTCCGTAATAGGGTTCATATTTAATTAAATCATTATCAGCTAATTTTTTAAGCATATTAGAGACAGATGCTTGCGAAATAGAAAGGCGACCAGCAATAGCAGAAGTACTCACCCCTTTGCTTTCAATTTTTTTATTTTTATCCGCTAATTTATAAATTATTTTTAGGTAATCTTCAATGGCTTTACTAGACATATTTTTACCTGTTTTTTTCGAGGTCGTTAGACATCATTTCTTGCACAACACTCGGATCAGGGAAAGCGAATATAAAGAAAACCGCAAACAAAATTAACATCACAAACCTCCCTATCCCAGGTAATTTAACCACTGGGTGACTCATCACAATGAATGACAACGCACTGACAACCCCACTCCATGCAGATAATGTGGCTGCCAACATTGCCATCAATGCACCAAATGCCATCAAATAATAATGCCATGTAAATTTCGTTTTTTTAGTTGCTTTTTCCATTCCCACTGGTACTATTCCATCTTATTTGTAAATTACTCATATTTTAAATCATAAAGGCAACAAAATGAAGAATTCGATAATTGTTATTGGTATGGGCGAATTAGGTAGTGTATTTGCCCGTGGCTTCTTAAAACTAGGTTATCCTGTACAAGGCATAACCCGTGACATGTCAGTAAATGACATCGCAACCAAAACCCCTAACCCTACTGCGGTTTTGATTGCAGTTGGTGAAGCTGACATTCACCAAATCATGCAAAGTATTCCTACCGTTTGGCAAAACAATGTTATTTTAATGCAAAACGAATTATTACCTAGAGACTGGGAAAACACTCAACTTATAGACCCAACCGTTATTTCTGTTTGGTTTGAAAAGAAAAAAGGTATGGATAGCAAAGTGGTTATTTCATCCCCTGTTTTTGGTAAGCATAGCCAATTAATTTGCGATGGGCTAGCTAGCCTAGATTTACCTACAACACAACTAAACTCTGCTGAACAGCTTAATTATGAATTAGTTAGAAAAAACTGCTACATACTAACTTCTAACATAGCAGGCTTAGAAGTCGGCGGCAATGTGAAAGAATTGATCGAAAATAATAATCAAGTCATGCTAGAAGTAGTAAATAATATTTTAGACATTCAAGACCACCTAACCGACACCAAAAATGATAGAAAAAAACTAATTAACGGCATGTTAGAAGCATTTAAAGGCGACCCTAAACACAAATGTATGGGGCGTTCTGCACCAGCTAGGCTAAAAAGAGCATTAGAACTTGCTAAGCAAGCAAACTTAACCGTCAACAAATTAAACGCTATTGCAAACAAGTATTTAGTAGAGACACCTACAATTGAATAATATACCCTCATTCGAGCATCAAATATTGATCGCCATGCCTAGTCTTGACAACAGTTGGTTTGAAAAAACTGTTATTTATATCGTTGAAGACAACGAAGAAGGTTCAATGGGGCTGGTTATCAATATCCCTCACAAGTTGCAATTTCCCCAACTACTAGAGCATTTTGAATTTGGAACGGCCACTGGCAAGGACTTAAAAAATCAACCCGTAATGATGGGCGGCCCCGTTGATATGGAGCATGGTTTCATTTTGTACAAAGGTAACTCAAAGTGGCGACACTCCATGCCATTAAAAAACAACCTAAATATGGCAGCATCAGAAGACTTATTATTAGCCATTGGGCAAAATAAAGGCCCAAAACACTTTATCTCTTTTTTAGGATTTGCTGGCTGGGAAAAGGGACAACTTACCAAAGAGATCAGCGAAAACAGTTGGCTAACGATCCCTTACAATGAAGCCTTGTTATTTGATGTAAAGCCTGACAAAAAATGGAATGTCGCCTTAGACACACTAGGAATTTCTCCTGAATTTTTAAGTAGCGAGGCAGGTTATGACTGCTAAAAAACCTATTCAAGGTATCGTCATTGGCTTTGACTTTGGTTTAAAGCGAATTGGCGTTGCGATAGGGCAAACCATTACCCAAACAGCCACACCAGAAAGTATTGTTAAGAGTAAAGACGGTAAACCAGATTGGGAACATATTTCCAAATTGTTTTCCGAATGGCGACCCAGTGCTATTTTGGTAGGATTACCCATGCGTTTAAATGGCGAAGAGCAAGCTCTTACCCAACCTGCCAGAAAATTTGGACAGCGATTAAGTGGTCGTTATAACCGCCCCATTTTTTACATAGAAGAGCAGCTTAGTTCTGTTGAAGCAGAGGATAGAGCAATGAAAAATAACATAAAATCGAAACACATTGATGACCATGCCGCACAAATTATTTTACAAAATTGGTTGCAAACAGAGAACTAACACTCTAAAATAAAGTTAACTTATTAATCTTCATAAATAAAAACCACCTTTAAATGAACTTACCTGCCCGATTTTACTCTACCCTGTTCATTACTTTACTGTTTTTCTCATCACTTTCTGCCGCCGCCCCTAATAACAAAACTGCTGAAAACACCAATATTAAAGTAATGCTTAAATGGAACCATCAGTTCCAGTTTGCAGGGTTTTATGCGGCACAAAAAAAAGGTTTTTATGAAGAGAATAATTTATCCATAATACTAAAAAGTTGGAATCAAAAAGATCAAGTTCAAAATGTTTTAAACGGTGAAGCGGATATCGCCCTAGGCTCTAGCTTAATCCTTGTTGACTATATTAAAAAACGACCTATCCAACTTCTTTTTGCCTCTTTTCAATATTCGCCTCTAATTTTTATTTCGCATGATCCTATAAAGAAAATAAGTGAATTAAAAAATAAAACCATGATTTTTAAAAATGATTTTGAAAGTTTGTCCATTTTAAAAAAAATAAATCAAAAATTAGATAATTTCGATTTAATCCCTGCATCAAAAGATTCTTTAAGTGATTTCATGGATTATAAAGCTGATATTATGGTCGCGTATGAAACCAACGAACCGTTTATTTTACAACAAAAGGGTCTTTACTATTATACAATTGACCCTAAGTCGTACGGTGTTCAGGCTTATACAGATATTGTATTTACCTCAAAAGAGCTGGCAAAACGGCAACCTAAAGCATTAGAAGCCTTCAAACAAGCCACTATAAAAGGTTGGCAATATGCTTTAGACCACCCTGAAGAAATTGTTGACTATATACTAGACAACTACCCAACAACTAAATCAAAAAATGCTTTAATAAATGAAGCGACCAAAATAAAAAACAAAAAATATATTAAAACCAATAATACACCTATTGGCGACTTAGATTTAAATAAACTGAAATCTATTGCCAATCAAATGCGTGGGTTAAATCTTTTTTCAGATCAAGAACTGACAGAAACTAATTTTAAAAATCTTATTTTTAGCCCAAGACAACTTAATTTAACGGACATTGAACAAAAATACCTAAACGATCATCCCGTAATAAAAATCGGCAATGATACCGATTGGGCACCATTTGAATATATCAATGATAAGGGCGAATACTCAGGATTTTCCGCAGACTACATTAAAATAATTGGACAAACATTAAATATTCAATTTGAATTTCTTAAAGACACACCTTGGAGCGAAGTGTTAAACAAAGTAAAACTAGGCAAGGTTGATATATTATCTAGTGCGAGCATCACAGAAGAACGAAAAGAATACCTTAACTTCACCAAACCCTACCTTTCTTTTACCAATGTATTACTTGCTAAAGATGATAAACACTACATCACCGATTTTAATCAACTCAACAACAAAACCATTGCCGTTGTCAAAGATTACGCTATTCAAAAATATTTACAAAACAACTTTCCTAATATTAAGCTACAGATAGTAAACAATTTAAAAGAGGGTGTAATGGCTGTATTAGACGGTCAAGCATACAGCTATATTGATAATATCGTTGTGATTAATCATGCATTAAAAAAATACAATATTCATAATCTTAAAATAATAGGTCAATCAGACATTACGCTAAATCTTGCCATTGGCGTACCCAAAAATAATATTACTTTATTATCGACTATGCAAAAAGCCTTAGATACGATTACCGAAGAAGAAAAAAATGCTATTTATAACAAGTGGTTTTCAATGCGAGTCAGCACAGAAGTTGATCAGCAACAAATCATTACCCTCGTTATTTGGTTCACCCTTATCTCAATCCTCTTATCTGCTACCATTTTATATCTGTATATAGAGAAAAAACAACGCAAAAAATATATTCGTCAAATTAATGAGTTTAACTGTATGACCGTTAGTGATGAACAGCAAAATTTAATTTGGGTCAGCGATTGTTTTTGTAAGCTTGTAGGTTTATCAAAAAAAGAATTACTCGGCAAAAGTGAATGGTTAGTTTATGCCGCAAGCAGTCAAATAGAAAAACAAAATAAACTAAAATTTGCCCTTAAAAATATGCAAACTTGGGTAGGCGAGTTAAAAGGTTATCATACAAACGGCGAAGTTTTTTGGATAAAAGAAACTAGAACACCAGAAAAACATAAAAGTGGCATAAGAATCGCCACTAACAGAGAAATAATAACCAAACACAAGCTATTAGAAGAACTTTCTATTATTGATGAAATGACTGGACTCTATAATCGCCGTTACTTTAATAAGATTTTACCAAAAGAAATTGATCGCCGAAAACGAGATAATAAACCATTAGCCATTGCCACCATAGATATAGATTATTTTAAAAAAGTTAATGACACCTATGGTCACCAAGTGGGTGACGAAGTACTTAAAAAAATAGCAAAAGCTTTTAACATGTATTTTATCAGAGCCGAAGATTTTGTATTTCGTATTGGTGGCGAAGAATTTTTTATCATTGCTAACTTTGACAATGAAAAAGATTTTTTTGATTATCTTGAACAAGTTAGAAACTATATCGAAAAATTGAAAATTGAAAATAAATATTCTGAATTTGGAGTAGTGACCATTTCAACAGGAGCATATTTTGTTGACCCACAAAAAGTAGATGACCCAGAATTTATTTATCAAACGGTTGATAAAGCATTATACGCTGCAAAACATAATGGTAGAAACCAAACGCACTTATCCAAAACAACAAAACAGCTAAACATCCCTCTTTCTTAAAAATTGCCAGGGGGGGTAATTTTCCTTAAGGAGAAACTGAACATGCGACTTTCTAAACCTAATATCCAACTAAATGAACAAGGTAAACTTCGCCATTTTTTAACCTTAGAGGGATTAAAACATCACCATTTAACTGAAATTTTAGATGTAGCAGAAACCTTTATCAACCCTGAAACAGGCGATATTAAGAAAGTAGATTGTTTACACGGCAAAGCAATAATGAACCTATTTTTTGAAGCAAGCACCCGTACACTCACTACCTTTGAAATTGCCGAAAAACGCCTTTCCGCCGATGTTGTTAATCTAAACATAGCAACATCAGCAACCAAAAAAGGTGAAAGTTTACTAGATACACTATGGAACTTAGAAGCCATGATGGCAGATATGTTCGTAGTACGCCACCATGAAAGTGGTGCGGCACATTTTATAGCGAACCATGTCGCACCACATGTGCATGTCGTCAATGCAGGTGATGGTCAACACGCCCACCCTACTCAAGCCATGTTAGATATGTTCACTATCCGTAAGCATAAAAAAGATATTTTCGATTTAAAAATTGCCATTATTGGTGATATCCAACATTCAAGAGTGGTTCGCTCACAAATTCAGGCACTTAGTATTTTAGAAGCACGGGAAATTAGAGTCATAGGCCCCACTACCCTCATGCCTTCTAACCCCAATGCATTAGGTGTACATGTCTATCATGACATTGAAAAAGGACTCGATGGTGTTGATGTTATTATCAATGTTCGTTTACAAAATGAACGCATGAAAAGTGCCTTATTACCTAGCGAAAAAGAATTTTTTAACCTCTATGGACTAACCAAAGAACGCCTAAAATTTGCCAAACCTGATGCGATTGTAATGCACCCTGGTCCGATTAATCGTGGTGTTGAAATTGATTCCGAAGTTGCTGATGGAGAACAATCAGTTATTTTAGAGCAGGTAACCTATGGTATTGCTGTACGCATGGCAGTAATGAAAATAGTTTTTGATAATGCCGAATCATTAAAAAATAAAGGAGTCTCAAAATGAACCTAGTCATTAAAAATATTCGCATTATTGACCCTAGTCAAAAAATAGACTCTAAAACCAACCTTTATGTTTCGCGCGGAAAAATTGCAGGAATAGGAGAATCTCTTGACGGATTTAGCGAAGACCATATTATTGATGGCACAGGAAAATGGTTAATCCCTGGTATTGTCGATTTACAAGCTCAATTGTCCGAACCAGGCAGTGACTACCAAGGCAGTATTAAAACTGAAACCAAAGCCGCTGTTGCAGGTGGTATCACTACCATTTGTTGTTCTCCTGACACCAATCCCGTTAACGATTCTCAAGCGGTTACAGAGCTTATTCAACGCCGTGCTAGACAAGCCGCCACCGCATTTGTTCTACCCATTGGGGCAATTACACAAGGCTTAGAAGGAAAGCTATTAGCGAACATGGCATCGCTAAAAAAAGCAGGTTGCATAGCGTTAAGCCAAGCAAATAATCCCATTCAAAATAGCTTAATTTTAAAAAACGCCATGGCATACGCAGAATGCAATGACATTTTATTCATGCTAAGATGCGAAGACCAACAACTTAAAAATAATGGCATCGCCCATGGTGGTGCGGTGAGTTCTCGGCTTGGCTTAGCCGAAATTTCAAGTTCGTCTGAAACAGCGGCACTAGCAAGAGATTTAATTTTAGTGCAAGAAACAGGCATTAAAACACATTTTTCACTTATTTCGACCGCTCAATCCGTTGAAATGATTCAACGGGCAAAAAAACGCGGTTTACCCATTACTTGCGATGTTGCTATCCACCAACTGCATTTAACCGAATATGATGTAATGGAATTTGATTCTCTCTTCAACACCACCCCACCACTTCGTAGTAAAGATGATAAAGAAGCGTTAAGAATCGGGTTAAAAATGGGCATTATTGATGCCGTGGTCAGCGACCATACCCCATTAGATAGAGACGATAAATTACTACCTTTTGGGGAAAGTAAGCCAGGAATTAGTGGTTTTGAAACACTATTATCACTAACCTTAAAACTCGTTGAAGAAGGCGTATTAGATTTATCGTCCGCCATTGCAAGCCTAACCCAAAAACCAGCAAACATAATTAATATTAAAAACGGTAGTTTAAAAACGGGCAACTCTGCTGATTTTTGTATTTATAACCCAGAGCAAGAATGGGTTGTTGACAGAAAACAATTTATTAGTGCTGGCGACAATTCTGCTTTTGACGGTTGGCAATTTACAGGAAAAGTGGAAACCACTTACTTTCAAGGTCGCCCAGTTTATAAACAATGATATTCCTATCTCAAACAGAACAAGCAGGTGGTTATTGGCTAATTATGGTCAAGCTATCGTCAGACAAAAACCTGCCCTTTGGTTATAAAATAACAGTCGATAATCAAGACTGGGTACTATTTAGCCAAACAGGAAAAAACGCCTCTTTTTTAGCACACTCCAACCACCTAAACAACCAACCAATAATATCCGACAAACCAAAAAGTGCCAGGGGCACCCCCCCCTGGCACTTTTTAGCCGAAGCAGAAGGTTTTTTTAATACAAACAAAACCTATCTATTATTAGCAAGTGATTTAGATATGGCAGGGGCATTTCATCTGTTAAAAGAACTAAAAAACAACTACCAATTTATCGTCTTATTTCACGCAACCAACAACTTCCCTTTCATTGTTAAACCTGCACAAATCATGTTTAATCAATTTCCACACGAAGCAATCGGCTCTTGCCCACTGTTAGAAGACTGGAAACTAGTTAACCGTCTTTGTTCCGACCAAGGTCATGCTGGTTGTTTTGATGGTAATTTTGACGAACTCTTTAAAATTTGGACACCGCCTAACAACTGGGAGATTTTACGCTTTGAATAACCAATTACTCACACAAAATTATCAACAGGTATTAGAGAGAATCGCCAAAGTTGACTTAACAAAAAAAGTGAACTTATTAGCGGTAAGTAAAACCAAACCAATTCAACAAATTCAAGCCCTAGCTAAATTAGGACAAACCGACTTTGGCGAAAACTACTTGCAAGAATCCCTCGCTAAAATTGCGATTGAACCCCATTTAACTTGGCACTTTATCGGACCGATACAATCCAATAAAACCAAAGCCATTGCCGAAAACTTTACATGGGTACACAGTATTGACCGTTTAAAAATAGCCACGAGATTAAACAGCCAAAGACCGGAAAAAATGTCTAAGCTCAATGTTTTACTAGAGGTAAATATTAGCAATGAAGAAAGTAAATCGGGTTTTTTACCCAGTGAAGTAATTGAAATAGCAAAACAAATAAATCAACTCCCTAACCTAATATTAAGAGGACTGATGGCGATTCCACTCAGAACAAACACAATAGAACAACAAAGAAAACCCTTTAAAAAAATGCACGAACTACTTAACCAATGCCAACGAGCCATTCCAAACAACCAAATGGATACCCTCTCAATGGGCATGTCTGCCGACTTAGAAGCGGCGATTACAGAAGGTGCAACGATTGTTCGAGTAGGAAGCGATATTTTTGGAGCAAGAGAAGTAAAAATATGATTATTTATATACACGGTTTTGCCAGCTCTGGACAAGCAACCAAAGCACAAGCCTTTCGACAATATTTTAAATCGAAAAATCAAGCCTTCATCGCCCCCTCACTTCCCTATCAACCAGACTTAGCCGTGCAAATGCTAGAAGAACTCATACTCTCCTACCAAGAAGACATTTACCTCATCGGCTCATCATTAGGAGGTTATTACGCATTGTATTTGTCACAAATGGCATGCGTTAAAAACATCGTTGTTATCAACCCTGCTATTACGCCCACGATGACTTTAAAACAAGCCCTAGGCGAAACTATAAATTATTACGATAACAGTTATTTTAGTTGGAAAAAAAGTCATATTGAATCACTTAAAAACTATGCGTTAAATGATTTAGACATGCAAAAAATCATGCTGTTACTACAAGAAGGAGACGAAATACTAAACTTTCAAGACGCGATAAAAAGATTAAATGGCTGTACTGTATTCGTTGAAAAAAATGGTAATCATAGCTTTAAAAACATAGAATCTTATTTTGAAAAAATTAGACTGTTTTTTAAGGAAACGCTTAACAACTAAAAAACAAAAAACCACTTCTTTAACACCTAACT
>CAYMAW010000012.1:0-14576 GCA_964388565.1 uncultured Piscirickettsiaceae bacterium
ATGCAGGAACGGAAGAGACTTTAAAACAGATTAAAGAAGCTCTTCTTGCTTATACACTCGTGAATGGTCATATGCCTTGCCCTGATGTAAGTTTAATTATTCCTGTTGTTACGACTGATTTTGGGAAAGAAAATAGAGGGATGATGGGTGTTAATTGTGCAACTATTTCGGGTAGAATTCCATTTAGAGATTTAGGGTTGATGGAAGAAAATATTAGAGATAGTTGGGGTAATTTTATTGTCTATAATATTAATATCAGTGCAATTAATGCTATGAGAGTTCTAAACACATCACATTCTGCGGCTTATTTTAATGAGAGTAGTCGTCAAGGGGCAATGGGGTTTGGCTTGGCGACAAACCCCAGGGCTGGTGTGCCTAGCGTGGATAATTTGAACATTGTTGATAGAACCAAACCAGCGTTTCCAGTGGTTTATAAGGTTGAAAATGCCACTGCGGTTCTTGTGGCTTATAATAGTAATGGCTTGAGAACTCTCGCAAACTGTATGGTCAATGCACAGCCTAAAGAAAGGGAAAATTGTAACGGTGATGCCATATTTCATTATAGTAGAATCCTTTTAGAGCTTGATGGTCACGGAGGGTCTGTGCCTTTTTATGATGATCAACTTCTAGCTATTTCAGCCTCTGAAATAAAAAATAAATTTTTAACGAATAATCCTAGTTCGATTAACTAACTTTGATTAAAAAAAATTAATATGCCCAAAATTCTTGTTGTAGATGATGATATTGCCCTAAGAGGAATTATGGCACTGTCTCTTGAGTCAAGTTCTTACTTTGAAGCGGTCACAGAGGCTGGATCTGCTGATGCGGCGATTTCTTTTTTAGAAAAAAATAAAGATTACTCTTTAGTCTTACTGGACATGGGTATGCCGCCTAATGAACATTTACCAACCGAAGGAATTCGGGTGTTAACATGGCTTAAGCAGTATGCTTTAAACACCAAAACAATTGTTCTCACTGGGCAAAATGCTGATATAACTTCTTACCAAGCCATTTTACACGGGGCATTTGATTTTTTTTCAAAGCCTGTTGAGTTTTCTGTTTTGTTCAGTTCTCTAAAAAGGGCAGAAATGTTTAGTGTTCAAACCAATAAAATTGAAAAGCAAGAAAATATTAGAAAAATGGCAATAGAAGTGTCGGTAGGCGGTGGTGTTAAAAGTGTTCGCAATGCGGCTGAATTAAAATTGTTACAATGCGTTTTAACTGAAACAGAGTTTAATGTACACGAAACCGCCCGTAGAATGGGGATTAAGAGAGAAAATGTTTATTATTTAATTAAAAAATATGGCATAGAAAGAAATGAATTTTAGCACGATTGATTTTAGTTCAATATCAGGCGTTGCGGTCGTCTTAATTGTGATGGGAATAACCATTGTTTTGGTTTTTTGGTATTTACAACGGCGCGGTATTTTTGCCCACTCTTTAGTTTTAGAACTTTATGAACTTAATCAAACCGTTAAGCAGGACTCGCTTTCTTTGCTAGAGCAATCGTGGCCTATTTTGGAACGAGCGGGTTTTCAAAAAATGATGGGTAGAGTGGAGTGGTATGGTGAAAGTAAATATCTCTCCTTTGGCATAAGTTCAAAAAAAATAACTAAAAAATTGTTTTTAAAAAATAATAAAGAATATTCAATCGCAATTGATGAAGGTTATATTAAAATAAACCTTACTCTTATTGCTGGTCAAGAAAGTAAAGGTGAAAATAGATTAATTACCAAAACGATTTATCAAACTTTTCTTATTTTACTCTCATCAAATACAACCAATAAAAATATGCAGTTTGTTTTATCGAAAGAACGGCTTGAAAGTTATCAACTTTTTCTTTCTCATGATGTTAAAAATTTAGCGCAGTTTATTACTTTATTATCTGAGCAGGCACAATTGCTACAAACAGACGAAAAAAAGATTATGCTCGTTAATCGATTGCAAAATTTATTACCTAGCCTTTCTGATAAAGCTAAAAAAATTACCCAACATATGTTTTTAGAAAAAGAATCTTTTGATGATATAGAAGAAATTGATATTTTAGAAGCGGTTCAGTCCTATGCCGCTCAATCAGAACTTGAAATTGTACTTAGCAGTGAAGAAGAGACAATAAAGCTATTTATTTCTCGTTCATTATTACAACAAGTATTAGTTGAGTTGATGGACAATTTTAAAAATCATAGCCATAAGGAAGACAATAGAGTTCTTGTTTTTGTGTCGAAGCAAAAAAATAGTGCCTTTTTAAATTTTAAATTTAAAAAGGCAGGCGGAGAATCCTTGTCGGCAGAAAGATTGTTTGAACCTTTTTGGACGACTAGTAAAAGTGGACTAGGTTTGGGGTTATTTGTGATAAGAGAAGTATTAAAACAAATAAATGGAAAAATAGAGTTTAGCCAAAATAAACACCATATTATCTTTAATATGGTGTTGCCTAATTATTCATCTTCTAAAGATAAAGCAATAAAGGTTTAGGGGTAAGAATTTTTTACTCTTTTTTTTATTATGTTTAACTTATATACTTTCCTCGAAGTAAAAAATTAATCAATCTTTTGGAGAAAAAAATGACAATAAACAAACAAACAAACAAACAAAAGGGTTTCACACTTATTGAAATCGCTATTGTAATGGTTATTATCGGGTTACTTTTAGGTGGTGTACTTAAAGGTCAAGAACTAATCAACAACGCAAAAATTAAATCTTTATATGCAATGAAAGATCAAATGGCATCCGCCTACTTGACTTATTATGATCGTTATAATGCTTATCCTGGTGATGATGGTAATGCAGATACTAATGTAGGTGCAACAACAGCTGGTGATGGTAATGGGTTAGTAACTGCTGCCGCTTCTGGTAATACTGCCGCTCATGACTTTAACTGTAGAGCTTCTAGTACGGGTGAAAGTTGTAACGCTTATGAACATTTAAGACTAGCTAATTTGATTTCAGGTACTGGTAGACTTAATCCTAAAAACCCTTATGGTGGTACCGTTTCGGTTTCTCACAATACTCATAATGGTTTAACAAATCACTGGATTCAATTTGAAAATGTTCCAGGTGAAGCAGGTCAAATTATTGACAGAAAATATGATGATGGTGTTGATACAACAGGCTCAATTCGTGCAAGTGGAGCCTATAGTGGTGCCTTAATTGAGTTATACATGGTAATGTAATCGTAGTATTGCATTCTTGATAAAAAAGCCCGCTTATGCGGGTTTTTTTATAACTAAATTTAATAACTTCTTTTCGATGTTTCTCTTCTCTGTTAAAATTCTACTTTATATTTCATTAAGGTTTTTCAATGTCCGTTTTGCCCATTCATAAATCTCCTTTTACAGGTGGTCTGTTTATTAAAACTTATGGTTGTCAGATGAATGAGTATGACTCTGATCGCATGGCAAAATTGTTAGAAAAAACTTATGGTCTGCAAATAGTAGAAACGCCTGAAGCGGCGGATATGCTAATTTTAAACACTTGTTCAATACGAGAAAAAGCCCAAGAAAAAGTATTTGATGAATTAGGGCGTTGGAAAAAGTGGAAAGTTGCTAAACCAAATCGTATTATTGCGGTGGGTGGCTGTGTAGCGTCGCAAGAAGGCAATGTTATTCGTAAACGAGCGCCAACGGTTGATGTTATTTTTGGTCCACAAACCTTACATCGCCTACCAGCGATGATTGAACAGGCTTTAGATTTGCGTGCTCAAAATGCTGAAAACAAAAAAATTAAAAAAAGAGCCATTATTGATATATCTTTCCCTGAAATAGAAAAGTTTGATAATCTAGCCGCGGCTGAATCAAATGGTGTGTCAGCGTTTGTATCGGTAATGGAAGGTTGTTCTAAATATTGCACTTTTTGTGTCGTACCTTACACCCGTGGTGAAGAATTTAGTCGTCCATTTGAAGATGTAATGGAAGAAGTTGAAATTCTTGCCAAGCAAGGCGTGCGAGAAATCAATTTGTTGGGTCAAAATGTCAATGCTTATCAAGGTGTGATGGAAGACGGTGATATTGCCGATTTAGCGGTATTAATTCATGCCGTTCGTGCGGTAGATGGTATTGATCGTATTCGTTATACTACCTCACACCCTAACGAAATGACCCAAAGTTTAATTGATTGTTATGCAGAGGTACCAGAGTTAGTGTCGCATCTACATCTACCGATTCAAACCGGTTCTGACCCTGTATTAGCGATGATGCGTCGTGGTCATATGGTCATTGAATATAAATCTATCATTCGTAAAATTCGTAAAATTCGCCCTAACTTAGCCTTATCAGGTGATTTTATTATTGGTTTTCCCGGTGAAACCTGCGACCATTTTAAGCAAACTTTAAAATTGGTTAAAGAACTAAACTATGACCGTTCATTCAGCTTTATTTATAGCCCAAGACCGGGTACGCCTGCGGCAGATTTCCCTGATGATGTTGAGCTATCTATGAAAAAACGCCGTTTACAGGCAATTCAAGATATGTTAAATGAACAAACAACCGCAATCAGTCTATCAATGGAAGGCTCTATTCAGCGAGTATTGGTAGAAAGCTTATCAAGAAAATCAGTTGAAGACTTAACAGGCAGAACAGAAAATAACCGTGTGGTTAATTTTAAAGGTTCGGCAGAACTTATTGGACAGTTTGTTGATGTGAAGGTGGTTGATGCTTACAAAAACTCTTTACGAGGCGAATTAATAGCCACACCAGAAGCAGAAAAATACGCTAACCCTCAATATATTGCACTGTGATTAAGTTTTTTTTGATAAAATGTATGAGCCACTTGTAAAATTATGATTGGTGCCAAATTCCTATCTGCGGATTTGGGTGGTGGTATAATTCCCTTCTTTGGTGCTTTTTAACGCATTTAATCAGCCCATAGTTGGCACTATGAACTTCATAAATGCGTCAAAAACCACTCAAAGTTGAGAATCATTCCACTCAACCATGATTTTACAAGTGGCTCATATGGATATTAAATTAGGTTTATAAGATTATGGAAACTTTAATAGTAAATGTTCAAGATAGTTTTATGCAAGATTTTTTAACTATTGTTGAAGATAATAAAGAAAAAATACAAATACAAAAAGCAACCCCTGCTAATTTAAATGTTGACATCCTTTTTGATGAGAGAAAAAAACAGCTAAAAAAATTAATCACCGATAGTGAAAATGGAACAATGGAAATGCTTACAACAGACGAATATAATAATGAAATTTCTACATTGTTTAAAAAAAATGAAAAAAGATGCAAATATTTAGAACAAGAAAATATTTAAATCAATTAACTCAAATTTTAGAATTTATTGCAAAAGACAATGTTTTTGCCAGTGAAGTTTTTTATCAAAAATTAGATGTGCAAATTGAAAGCTTAACTTCAAATTCTTTTAAATATATGCAGTCTTTTTATTCTGATGATATAAATGTTAGAGACATGACTTTTAAAAAATATATAATTCAATATAAAACTTATGTAAATAAAGTTAGTATTTTAAGCATATTCAACCAAAATAAACCCAAAAAGTTAGCTATTTGAAAATATTACAAACACTTAACCTTACGCTCTCTCCTAAAAATAATGATGCCTTATTGAACCTGTGTGGTTCTCATTCTGAACACCTTAATCAAATTGAATTGCTTTTAGGTGTTGAATTAAATAATCATAGTTTTGATTTTACAGTGACAGGATTGCCTGATCGCCTAGTTAAAACCGAACAAATTTTGCGAGACTTATATAAAACGGCACAAATCGAGACGCTTGAACCTAAAAAAATTCACATTGCTTTACAGTCAGTAAAATTTGATGCGAGCTTACTTGAAGAAGATGAAAGCGTATATTTAAAATTAAAAAGAAAGTCGTTAAAAACGCGTAATGCCAACCAAACTAGTTATATTAAATTGGTAAGAACAAACGATATTAATTTTGGAATATACGACCATTTTGAAAAAGCTGCAAAGTGATTTCTCTTGATTATCAAAATGCACTTAATAAGACTAGCGATTGTTTTGTGCCGATGGAAAAGGATGTTTTAATTTGGCTAAAAATTATTACGACAGAGTTAAAAGAAAAAAAAGCGGTTGAATTAACCGTTAGAATAGTTGAGAATGAAGAAATACAACAATTAAATGCAGATTACCGACAAAAGAATCGCCCAACCAATGTTTTATCCTTCCCTTTTGAAAAACCACCAGGGGGTAGCTTAGAAGGGGCGTTTGATTATCTTGGTGATATTATTATTTGTGCTGAAGTGGTAAATAATGAAGCGGCACAGCAGAATAAAAGTTTGGACGCTCACTGGCGGCATATGCTTGTCCATGGTTGTTTACATCTATATGGCTACGACCATATAGATGAAGAAGAAGCGGACGAAATGGAGAGTTTAGAAATTTCAATTTTAAAAAAAATGGGTGTAACATCTCCTTATGAGTGAAGAAAAAACGAATTCAAATTGGCTTGTAAAACTAACAAAAATCTTTTCAAAAGAACCTGAAAGTAGAGAAGAGTTAGAAACAATGTTTGAAGAAGCTGAGGCTCAGGATTTAATTGAGTCAGATTCTTTATCAATGTTAAAGGGAGTTTTGGAGGTTGCGGAATCAAAGGTCAGAGATGTCATGGTTCCAAAAGTACAGGTTGCATTTGTTGACGAAAGTCACTCGCTAGAAAAAATACTTGAGACTATGCTAGAAACATCTCATTCAAGATACCCCGTTTTCTCTGAAAATGATGAAATAGTGGGTGTATTATTAGCTAAAGATGTATTGAAAGCGATTGTAGAAAAGAAATTAGACTCCTTAGCCGACCTAAAAAAACTTTATCGACAGACTGGAATGGTTCCAGAAAGTAAACGCTTAAATGTACTTTTAAAAGATTTTAAAAATAGTCGCAACCACATGGCGTTGGTGGTTGATGAATATGGCGAGTTTGCAGGTTTAGTTACAATTGAAGATGTTTTAGAACAAATTGTTGGCGAAATAGAAGACGAGCATGACGCAATTGATGAAAATATCCAAAAACATATTTCAGGTGCTTTTTTAGTAGATGGAATTACTTCTATTGATGAGTTTAATCGTTTTTTTGGAACGAATTTAAAAGATGAAAAAATAGAAACGATTGGTGGCTTAATCTTAAAGGATTTAGGGCGAATTCCAAAAGCAGAAGAGGAATTTGAGCTTGTTGGTAGCCACTTTAAAGTGTTCAAATCAGATTTAAGAAAAATTGAACAGTTCTTAGTGACAAAGTCTGAAAAAAATGAACAAGATAGTTAAAGTATTTTTGGTTTTTGTACCTAATAAAATAGCGATATATGCTTTTTTATTAGGTGGACTGGCAATGCTTTCCTACGCCCCAATAGGTATTGCACCCGTTATCCTCGTTTCTTTAGTTGGATTATTTGGCTTATGGTATAAATCAAATTCTCGCTCAGAATCGATGAGAATTGGACTTTGGTTTGGGTTTGGTTTTTTTGGCGTCGGTGTTAGTTGGCTAATTTCGAGCATGTATATTTTCTCTGGCATGGCATTGTGGCTTTCTGCTTTAGCAACCTTTGCTTTTGTTTTATTTTTATCTCTGTACTTTCTATTAGCTGGCTGGCTAATTCATTATCTGCATAATCCGAATAAAACTTGGTTAACCGTTGCCTTTATGATGCCTGTGGTTTGGGTATTGTTTGAATTAATTAGAGCCAGTTTATTTAGTGGTTTTCCCTTTTTATTAATCGGTAACACTCACCTGTTTACTTGGCTAGATGGCTATGCTCCCGTTTTTGGGGTGTTAGGAATGAGTTTGGCAGTAGCCTTAACCGCAGGGCATATTTTGTATATGTTTTTGGCTAAAAATTGGTTAGTACCTAGCTTGGTTATTTTTGCGATTTGGATAACAGGCAGTTTTTTAAAAAATGTTCAGTGGGTTGACCAACAGCCAGTTTTACCCGTTGATATCGCCCTAGTGCAGGCGAATATTAGCCAAGATAGAAAGTGGCAGGTTAAAGAACTTGTACCAACTTTGAAAACCTATGTTTCATTAAGCAAAGAAAATATTGATGCTGATGTGATTGTTTGGGCAGAAACTTCTATCCCTGCTTATTTTGACCAAGTAGAAAATGGTGTGTTAAAAGAGTTTTTAACAGATGCTAACTTACTAGAAAAAAACATTTTAATGGGTGCGATTACCCGTAATAAAAAAACGGGCGAATATTGGAATGTACTGGTAAATGCAAAAAATACTGAAATGATCTATCAAAAACGGCATCTTGTTCCTTTCAGCGAGTTTTTTCCTTTTTCAGGTATGTTTAAAGTGCTTTCATCATGGTTTAGTATTCCTTTTTCAGAATTTACAGCAGGTGATAAAAAGCAACTTCCGATGGAATTATCAGGCAAGAAAGTAGGTTTATCTATCTGTTATGAAATGTATTATGGGGCAGAGTTAACAAATAATATAAAAGATATAGATTATCTTATTACAGTCAGTAATGACGCTTGGTTTGCCAACACGCTAGAACCTTATCAGTTACGACAAGAAACTCAAATGAGAGCGTTAGAATTAGGCAGAGAAATTGCTAGAAGCACGAATACTGGTTTTACTTTTGTAGTAGGTATAGATGGTATGATTAAGGCTGAAATAGCACCTTATGAAACTACTGTTTTAAGAACTAAAATACAACCTTATTCGGGTGAAACGCCATTTGTAAAATGGCAAAATACCCCTGTATGGTTGTTTTTGATATTATCGTTAGCTTTTCTAAGTTGGCGTAAGATAGTGCTTCCTTAAGCATCAGAAATAAGGTCACTGGGTTTTTACCCCAATATTTTTTATAAAAGGAGCAATGCAATGGCAGACTTAACTTTTAAAGGCAATCCAATTAAAACATTAGGAGAGTTTCCTAAAGTAGGCGATACGGTTGCAGATTTTAAATTAGTTACCGCAGGTTTAACCGAGTTGTCGTTAGATGATTTAAGAGGAAAAAAAGTAATTTTCAATATTTTCCCTAGTGTTGATACCGCAGTATGTGCATTACAGTTAAAGGCATTTAATAATCGTGTAGCGAATATAGAAAATACCCTTTTATTGTTTGCATCACTTGATTTACCGTTTTCTTTTGGACGATTTTGTAATGCAGAAGGTATTGAAAATGCAATTACGGCATCAGATTATCGTTACCGAACATTAGAAAAGGACTACGGCGTGATGATGAGCGGTGGACCTTTAGATGGTTTGTATGCACGAGCCGTTATTATTTTAGATGAACAGCATAAAGTTATTTATAGTGAATTGGTTTCTGAAGTAACTGACGAGCCGAACTATGATGCCGCAATGAACGCCTTGAAGTAGTTTTTTTTGAAAAAGAAAAGCCTTTTATTATTGTTGCTAGCTTGGTTATCTGGATTGATCGGGTTAGTGTTAGGTTTTTGGTTTGAGCCATTATGGTTCGCTCGTTTCGGAAGCTTAATTGTTTTATTTTCAGTGATGAGTGAATATAGTTTACTGCACGGAGAATTAAATCGATTATATATACGATTAGAAACAGTGGATGCTGATGATGATATGCCAGATTTAAAACCCTCTAAATGGCATGTTAAGAAAGTGTTGTTATCTCATATAACGATTATTTCAGGAACAATCATTTGGGGTTTTGGCGATCTTATTTTGTAAAAAATGCCAGGGGCACCCCTAAAGCCGTATTAAAAGACCGTTTTAGGGGTGCCCCTGGCGTTTTTTGCCTGGGAGCATTCAGTGTTCCTTAAGTGTCTCCTTAATCTAAAAGCTGTTTTATTAATGGTTTTAAGCGGTTTAGTATGAAAGGTTGTGCTTTTTCGTTAGGGTGTAAAGCGTCAGCTTGCATCATCTTTGGGTTTAGTGCGACGGTTTCTAAAAAAAATGGATCAAACAATAAATTATTTTTAGTGGCAATGTTTTTATAAACTTTTTGTAGTATCTTATCGTATGCCATGCCGTAGTTAGTTGGTAGTTTTATTCCTAATAGTAAAACTTTTGTTCCTTGCTGTTGGCTTTGAGTAATAATTTGCTGTAAATTTTGTTTAGTAATTTTTAAGTTCTGTCCACGCAACGCGTCATTTGCACCTAGTTCAACAATTATCCATTTAGGTTGATATTTTTTTAATAAAGCAGGCAGTCTATTTTTCCCGCCAGATGTGGTTTCGCCACTAATGCTTGCATTCACTATCTTTATGTTTTCTTCAGTAAGTTGTTTTTGTAGCAAGGCTACCCAACCATCTTGTTCGGATATTCCATAGGCAGCACTTAAACTATCGCCTAATATTAATAATCGTTCCGTATCCGCTTTAATTAAACTAGAATAGCTAGTTATTAATATTAAAACGAATAGTTGAATATGGAACAAGAACTTAAATTGTCGAGTGTATTGAGTTTGGATAATGTGCATTATTGTGTGTCATCTGATGATAAAGAACTGTCTATTTTAAATGGTTGCAATTTATCTGTCCAGTCTGGCGAACGAATAGCGATTATTGGGCGATCGGGTTCAGGAAAATCGACTTTATTAGCCTTGATGGCAGGCTTGGAGTTGCCAACGAAAGGTGATGTTGCTTTATTTGGAAAAGTATTAAGTCAATTAAGTGATGATGAAAGAGCAATACTTCGCGCAAAACAAGTCGGTTTTGTTTTTCAAGATTTTCAATTAATGCCAAGTATGAGTGCACTAGAGAATGTATTAATGCCGTTAGAATTATTTAAAATTGATCATGCACAAGACTTAGCAATAAAGGCATTAAAAAAAGTTGGCTTATTTGAACGGCTTAATAATTTGCCGTCGCAGCTATCAGGTGGCGAAAAACAAAGGGTTGCAATCGCAAGAGCATTTGTAACGAAACCTAAAATATTATTTGCAGATGAGCCAACGGGTAATTTAGATGAAACAACTGCGTCGCAGATTCAACAACTATTATTTGACTTGAACGAAGAAATTGGCACAACCCTAATCATTGTTACGCATGATGTCGAGTTTGCAAAAAAATGCCAACGAACGGTTAATCTTGTTCATGGAAAATTGGAAGCTTAATTTTTATGTGGCTACAAGACTTTATCATTGGTACAAAATGGTTTTTTCGTGGTGTAAAACGAGGTGATTGGCTCTGGTTAATGCTAGCGGTGATGATTGCTAGTAGTAGTATTACGGTGGTAGAGTTGCTAGCAAAAACGGTAAAAACTAGCATGATGGCACAGGCTACCAATAGCTTAGGTGCAGATTTTATTATTACAAGTTCAAGACCAATTGAACAAAAATGGTTAGAGAAAGCTAAAAACCTTAATTTAGAAGTCGCACACTCAGAATCATTAATTACTATGGCTTTAAGTGGTGATGATTTTCAATTGGTACAATTAACAGCGATTTCGGAAAACTTTCCTTTACGGGGTGAAAAGACTGTACTCGATAAAAATAAGCAACAAATTTTAGTCGAGCCGGCGTTAATCGCCCTAATGTCTTTAACTGAAAATAGTAAAGTATTATTAGGTAGTCTTAATTTTAATGTAGCAGGGGAATATAACCCTCAAAATCTCTCCATAAGTTCAGTTTTTGCACATAAAATATTGATGCCCTTGGCAAATCTTGATGAAACGGGTCTGAAAGGAGCGAGCAGTCGGGTTAATTATCAATTTTTAGTTGCGGGAAGTGAAAAATCAGTTGAATCATTTTCAAATTTAGTTCAAAAAGAAAACAGCCCTCATTTACAAGTTATATCAGCAAAATCACCAACCGAAGATATTGCAAAATCCCTAGATACCGCATGGCTATTTTTAGAACTGTCAGCTTTATCTGCTATTTTGGTGGCAGGATTATCTATTTTAATTGCCAGTCGGTTTTATTTACAAAGATGGCAAGGCTCAATCGCATTGATGCGTTCTTTTGGTGCCGATAGAAATCAAATATTTAGATTGTTTGCTTGGCAATTAAGTTGGCTAGCAGTCGTATCAAGCCTAGTCGGCGTTATTCTGGGAAGTTGGTTGTTTCAATTAATAACCCCTTTATTAGCAGAATATTTTACGCCACTTATTACCCCTAATGTGGGGTGGGTTCATCTGCATGGCTTTTTAATGGGGGTATTAGTTTTATGGGGATTCGCTTGGCAGTCATTTAATCAAGCAGTACAAACCTCGCCTTTACAGCTATTAAAGTCAACAACTAGCTCTTCCCAAATCTCTTCTTGGCTGATTAGCTTGGCATTAATTACGCTGCTAGTTGTTTCGGTAACAGGTTATGTTTTTTGGGTATTATTAGGGTTACTAGTGGTAAGTGCTAGTTTGTATCTATCCGCTATTGCTCTGTTAACTTTGATTGGCTACTGGCAAAAACGAAGTAAAGGCTGGTTAAAAATATCGTTATCGGCTTTAACAAGAGAGCCTGAGCTAGTTAAAATGCAATTGATTTCCGTAGGGCTTGTGTTGTTTGTTTTGATGTTAATGACTTTTGTTCGTCAAGATTTAATGCAAAATTGGCAAATGTCGCTACCAAAAAATACGCCAGATACTTTTGTGATGAATATTCAGCCTGACCAGAAAAAAAGTGTTTTAGAAATTTTCTCTCAACATAAAATGGAAGTTGAATTAATCGCCATGGCAAGAGGGCGTTTGGTCGCGGTTAATGATCAAAAGTTAGATCCAGCTAAACAAGAATCCATGAGAGCACAGCGATTATTAAAAAGAGAAGCAAATGTTAGCATTATGCCTTTTCCTGTTTCTTACAATAAAATCATCGCAAGGCAAGATAAAACGGATAATAGTTTGCCAAGCGTATCTGTCGAACAGGATATTGCCACCTTATTTAACTTAGCATTAAATGATACGGTTACCTTTAACTTTAGTGGGCAAAATATAACCTACCAAATTACCAGTATAAGAAAAGTAGAATGGCAAAGTTTCAGGATTAATTTCTTTTTTATTATC
Source organism: uncultured Piscirickettsiaceae bacterium (assembly GCA_964388565.1). Lineage (GTDB taxonomy): Bacteria > Pseudomonadota > Gammaproteobacteria > Thiomicrospirales > Thiomicrospiraceae > Hydrogenovibrio. Next base: position 12,903 of record CAYMAW010000012.1, read on the forward strand.
GAGTCAAGTGAACAAACGCTCCCTATTTCATATTTAGGTAACTTTCGTTTAATAGATTCCAAGCTTTCTAGTAATAAATTAACGAAGGAACTAGCAACTAAAGCACCTGGAGTGTTACTAATTGATGCCAAAAAGATATTGAAACAGTTGCAAACAATTATGGAGCAGGCAAGTTGGTCAGTCTCAAGTTTATACTTATTTACCTTATTGGCAAGTTTAATTGTTTTGTTCAGTGCAACTTTATCCAGCCAACAAAGCCGGATTCAAAGCTGGTTGCTCTTGAGAACAATGGGAGCAACTCATAAAGAAGTATTAAAAATAGGGCTAATGGAATTTGCTCTACTAGGTGTGTTTGCTGGCTTACTTGCCGCTAGTTTTGCTCAGTTAGTTAGCATGTTAGTAAGTTATTTCGTTTTAAAAATGATACCGCAGTTTAGCTTAGAACTATGGTTTATTAGTCTAGTTTTAGGTATGGCAATTTTATTACTAGTAGGATTGTTGACGCAAAAAAAATACTTGCGCCTATCTCCCTATGAAATGTCTAAAAAATGGTAAGCCAGAGTTTACATTCGTTCAATTCTATTTCTACCTTTATTTTTTGCACTATATAAAGCATCATCTGCACGAGCTATCATTGTAGACTCAGTATCTTTTTCTTTAAAACAGGTGATGCCAAAAGAAGCCGTTATATTACCAACCATATCGAAATTTTCATTTTCAATTAAATTCTTTAACTTATCTGATAATAAAAATGCCTCTTCTATTTTAGAGTTAGCACATAAAATTAAAAATTCTTCGCCACCCCAACGACCAACCATGTCAGTTTTGCGGATATTGTTTTTTAGAATGTTAGCTAATGTAACTAAAACTTGGTCGCCAATTTGATGTCCAAAGGTATCGTTAACTTTTTTGAAGAAATCTATGTCGAGCAAAATAATAGAAAAATCAGCATCGTACCTTTTACAATATTCTAAATTAAAATTAAATTGCTCATCTAGTTTTAAGCGATTGTGTAATTGCGTTAACTTGTCAGTAATTGAAAGATCTTGTAGGGCGAGATTCTTTTTCAATAATTCAGTGGTTCTTAAACTTAATTTTTGTTGTATTATTTTAATGCTTAAGTTTAAATTATCATTTCGTCGTTTCAATTCAATCTCTCTGTTTGAACTTACAAGATAGTTCAATAACACCTTTTCGAATTGGTGAGTGTTTTTAGAGTCGATCATTCCATAAATAGACTTATTAGTTAATAGTTCTATAGAATCTTTCCACGGACATGTTTTATAAAAAACAATATTATTACAATTAGGGTGTTCAGTCATGATAAATTGCAATATCGTGTTTTGACACTCGTAATTATCTAAATGAAATATACACAATAACTTACCTTCATGTTCAAAATAAACATCGTTAAAAATGTCGATAAAATCATCGCAGTTTTTTGCATTTTCTATTTTTAAGAGAAAGTTGTTTTTTGATGCGACAGAACGAATTAACGAAATGAAATTTTGATCTTTTCCTAGGTATAAAATAACAGCATCTAGTTTTTCTAGCATCTAATTCGTATCCTTTGCTTTTAGGTTAATTATTTTAGCCTATTAAAATAATCTTTTTACATTAAAATCATGAACTAAGTTAAGTATAAAATAGTTTTTATATTATTTTATAAAATAA
>CAYMAW010000013.1:0-14436 GCA_964388565.1 uncultured Piscirickettsiaceae bacterium
CGACGCAATAGCCAGCTATTACGACGCATTTAACGAAACTTGACGCACATTTTTCCTCAGTAAAATTCTAATCGCGGTTATTAAGCACTTCCTTAAGAAAAGCACTGCAACCCATGCCCAGTAAACGCTACGCAGAATTGTCAGAGTTTATCTACGATTTACGCCACCCAAATAAAGCATTCCTAACAGAAACCAAGCCACCACTACTCGAGCGAAATCCCGTCGCTTTTTGGCAAGGCGTTTCATTTATTCTTATGGTGGTTATTATCGTGCTGCTAGTGTAATTTTCTACCTGCCCCTGGCATTTTTTACCCTAGTGATGAAAATAGTTTAACCTTCATTGCTTTTTGCCATTTAATTTAATCTGTAAACTTGTTATAATTCCGCACTTCTTTAGATTTTTACTAAAGAATTTTATTAAATGAGGAAATTATTGTGGAATTAACTGGTGCCCAGATTCTTGTCCATTATTTGGAAGATGAAGGCGTAGAATTTATTTGGGGTTATCCAGGTGGTGCAGCACTACCTATTTATGATGCCCTTGATACTGACGCTAAAAAACTGAAACATATTTTAGTTCGTCACGAGCAAGCCGCAGTACACGCTGCTGATGGATTTGCTCGTTCTACTGGTAAACCAGGAGTCTCTCTTGTCACCTCCGGTCCTGGAGCAACTAATACCATTACAGGTATTGCAACTGCATTTATGGATTCAATTCCATTAGTGGTTATCACAGGACAAGTAGCAACAGGAATGATTGGCTTAGATGCTTTTCAAGAAATTGATACGGTAGGGATTACAAGGCCGATAGTAAAACATAACTTTTTAGTTAGAGATGTTAATGATTTAGCTGAAACGCTCAAAAAAGCCTTTCACATCGCCACAACTGGCAGACCCGGTCCAGTTGTCGTAGACATCCCGAAAGATGTACAAAACGCCAAAAGCACTTATGAGTATCCGCAAGAAGTAAATTTACGCTCTTATATACCAGTAACGAAAGGTCATAGTGGACAAATTAAAAAAGCCCTAGAATTAATTCAGGCTTCTAAAAAACCGATTTTGTATACCGGCGGAGGGGTTGTTATTGATAATGCTTCCGAAGAGTTGCTGGAATTGACTCACCTGCTAGGTTGCCCAGTTACCAATACTCTAATGGGGCTAGGTGCAACACCTGCTTCAGAAGAACAGTATCTTGGTATGTTAGGTATGCACGGAAGCTATGAAGCTAATTTAACTATGCAAAATGCAGATTTGATTATTGCAATCGGTTCTAGGTTCGATGATCGTGTAACTGGAAACTTAGCAAAGTTTTGCCCGAATGCTAAAATTATTCATGTTGATATTGACCCAGCTTCAATCTCAAAAAATGTAACGGTTGATGTGCCTATTGTTGGCCCAGTCAAGCAAGTCGTTTCTAAAATGATTGAAATCATTAAAAAAGAAAAAATGGTTTTTGATAAAGAAAATAATAACGCTTGGTGGCAAGAAATAAATGAATGGCGTAAAGTTCACAACCTAAATTTTGATGAGATAGGTAAAAAAATTAAACCGCAAGAAGCAATAAAAATGGTTTGTGAAATTACCAAGGGAAACGCTTATGTGACCTCTGATGTTGGTCAACATCAAATGTTTGCCGCTCAATATTACGCGTTTGAAAAACCGCGTCGTTGGATTAATTCTGGTGGTCTCGGCACAATGGGCTTTGGTTTACCTGCTGCAATGGGCGTACAACAAGCGTTTCCTGACGAAGTCGTTATTTGTGTAACAGGTGAAGGCTCCATTCAAATGAACATTCAAGAAATGTCGACCTGTTTACAATATGGATTGCCTGTTAAAGTGATTTGTTTAAATAATGGCTTTTTAGGTATGGTAAGGCAGTGGCAAGAATTCTTTTATGATCGCCGATATTCAATGTCTTACATGGATTCATTGCCAAATTTTGTGAAGTTAGCAGAAGCTTATGGGCATGTCGGTATTAAAATTGATGACCCTGCGACCATGAAAGAGCAATTAACAGAAGTGTTTTCTGATAAATATAAAAATAAGTTTGTATTTGTAGATATTATTACAGATCAATTAGAAAATGTTTATCCGATGGTTCCTGCTGGTGCAGGTCTTGATGAAATGATTTTGGTATAGGTGTATATATGGAAACAAATATGAAACATATTATATCCATGTTAATGGAAAATGAATCAGGGGCCTTATCACGAGTATCAGGCTTGTTTTCAGCTCGTGGTTATAATATTCAATCACTAGCCGTTGCACCAACAGAAGATGATACAATTTCTCGTTTAACTTTGGTTACAATGGGTTCTGAACATAAAATAGAGCAAATTGTTAAGCACTTGAACCGCTTGATTGATGTCATTAAGGTTGTTGATGTAACGGAAAGTTCGCATATTGAGCGAGAGTTAATGTTAATTAAAATCAAAGCGACTGGTGCTATGCGGGAAGAGATAAAACGATTAACAGATATTTATAGAGCAACCATCGTAGATGTTACGCCAACTCTTTATACCGTCCAATTGGTTGGTCATGCTCGAAAAGTAGATAGTTTTATCAAAGCTTTAGATGCGGATTTAATTATTGAAACCGTGCGTTCTGGTGCATTAGGAATGATGCGCGGCGAAAAATCGTTACACTTATAAACAAATAAAAATTAATTAAAAAAGGAATAGAAATGAAAGTTTATTATGATAAAGATTGTGATCTATCAATCATCCAAGGTAAAAAAGTAGCAATCATCGGTTTTGGTTCACAAGGGCATGCTCATGCAGCTAACCTTAAAGATTCAGGCGTTGATGTGGTAGTAGGGCTGCGTAAAGGTTCATCTTCAATCGCTAAAGCAGAAGGTTACGGGCTAAAAACAGCTGATGTCGCAACGGCTGTTGCAAGTGCGGATGTTGTTATGTTACTTACGCCTGATGAATTTCAATCTGTTCTATATAAAGAAGAAATTGAACCAAATATTAAGCAAGGTGCGGTATTAGCATTTGCACATGGTTTTGCAATTATTTATAGCCAAGTTGTTCCTCGTAAAGATTTAGATGTCATTATGATTGCACCAAAAGCACCAGGCCATACTGTGCGTTCAGAATTTGTTCGTGGTGGCGGTATTCCGGATTTAATCGCAATAGATCAAGATGCCTCTGGTAATGCAAAAGAAATTGCACTTTCTTATGCTTCTGGTGTAGGTGGTGGTCGTACAGGTATTATTGAAACTACTTTCCGTGATGAATGTGAAACTGATTTGTTTGGTGAGCAAGCGGTACTTTGTGGCGGTGCGGTTGAGTTAGTGAAAGCAGGTTTTGATGTATTGGTTGAAGCAGGGTATGAGCCTGAAATGGCATACTTTGAATGCCTACATGAGCTTAAATTAATTGTTGATCTAATGTTTGAAGGTGGAATTGCAGATATGAACTACTCAATTTCAAACAATGCCGAGTATGGTGAGTATGTTACGGGACCTAAAGTTATCAATGACGAATCTAAGCAAGCAATGCGTGATGCATTGAAAAATATTCAATCAGGTGAATATGCTAAACAGTTTATTTTAGAAGGTCAGTCTGGTTACCCTTCGATGACAGCCGCTCGTCGTAATAACTCTGAACACGGTATTGAGGTAGTTGGTAGAAAACTGCGTGGAATGATGCCATGGATTGCTTCTAACAAAATAGTAGATCAAGATAAAAACTAGAGTTTATTTTTTCTTAAGAAATAAATAAAAAAACCTGCTTTTGCAGGTTTTTTTTGTTTGGTGCTTAATGTTCTCATCTTGGTAAGGTAATAAAAGTATAATTTTTTTATTATAAAGAATGATTATCGGGTAAAATTCTTAAGGTTGTTTATTAATTGTTGGTATCAGGGGGTGTAGTCAGTTATGTATAGAGAGTTTTTTGGTTTAAAAGAGTTACCTTTTAAGATCGTTCCCGATTTAAACTTCTTTTATAAAGACGGTTCTCGTGAAGACATTGTCCATACTATTGTATATTCCTTGTCCAGAGGGGATGGTATTATTAAGGTAGTAGGTGAAATAGGTTCAGGGAAAACAACTTTACTTACGCTTGTCTCTAAAAACATTCCAGAAAATTTCATTAAAGTTAATATCGACTCACCTAATTTATCTTCTATTGAATTTCTTAAGTTATTATGCTCAGAGTTAGGGGTGTCAATTGATAGAAATGCATTAAAGATTGAAATCGTTAAATCTTTGAAATCCAAGTTGGTAGAGTTTCATGAAAATGGAAAAAAAATAATTCTGATGATAGATGAAGCACAGTCTATGACAGTTGATACTTTAGAGGAAATTCGATTATTAGCTAATTTGGAAACACAGACTGAAAAATTAATTCAAATATTGCTTGTGGGTCAGCCTGAACTAGATGTTACCTTGGATGATGGGCGACTGAAATCATTAAAAGATAGGATTGCGACTACTATAAGTGTCCCTTTTTTTTCTCCTCTTGAAGTTAAGCGATATTTGAATACAAGAATGCAGGTAGCAGGTTATATTGGTGGAGATTTGTTTTCATTAGATATTGCAAAAAAAGTTCAAAAAGATACTGGAGGTTTGCCAAGAGGGATTAACCTTCTTGCTGATAAGTTATTAATGGCAGCTTACTCTGATGACAGTAAAGAAATAGAAGCAAAATATTTTAAGATGATGGGAGCAAGTGAAGATTGGTACAAGCGACCTCTTTTAAAATGGGGTTTATTGTTCTTATTATTGTTAGTTGCTCTCTTACTGTTTTTGTTTAGTTTTTTGAATGGTAGTGTAGAAGAAAAGAAAATCTATCAAGCTAAATTACCTGTTTTTAATGAATTAAAAGATACAAAAGATACAAAAGATACAAAAGATACAAAAGATACAAAAGAAATTAAAGAAATTAAAGAAATTAAAGAAATTAAAGAAACTAAAGAAACTAAAGAAACTAAAGAAACTAAAGATATTAAGGTCTTTAATAATAATGATGTAGCAGACAATCAAGTTTCCGAGAAAGAAGGTGGAGACTTGAATAATGCTAAAAAAGGGCTAGAGTCGCTTCAAATTAAATATTTGCTTAACCGTAGTGTCGTGTTGGAATCAACTGATGGCTATGTTTTAAATGATAAAGTTTTAAAAAAATTGTTTGTTGATTTAGATGAAAATGAAGTTAATCGCTATAAAAATAAAGTAGAATCCGTGTTGAATCAATTGTATCGTTGGAAAGAAAGTTGGTCATCACAAAATGTATCTGGTTATGTTGACTCATATGTTCTTAACTATGTTGGAGACGGGTTTAGCTCACATCAATCTTGGGTTTATAATCGCAAGCGTTCATTAAAACGCCCCTCTTTTATTGATGTGAAATTCAACGATATAAGCGTATTATTTTTAGACGGAGGTCTGATTCAGACCTCTTTCTTACAGAAATATAAATCTGATCGCTATTCTGATTCGGTACGCAAAATAGTTGTTTGGCAAAGTCAAGACAGGTCTTGGAAAATTTTAAAAGAAAAATCAGAGTTAAATTAATGATATACAGTAAAAAAAAGGTTTGTAAATATATGGAAAAATTGATTTTGATATTGCTTGTAGGGGCAGGGGTTAGTTTATCTGCTTGCACTTCAGGTGTGAAAAAACAACCGCCAGAATCATTTAACCTTTCTAAAAAAATTGCACTGAAAGGGCATATTCAGCCTAAAAAAGCTATTCATCAGGTACTAAATAAAGGGGGCGTCGCACCGATCCCTAGTTTAGCAGGAAACCAAGCGGTTATTTTTGACCCTAATATAGTCCAAAATAATTTAGAGCATGAAAAATACAGTGTATCTGCTATTAATGTTCCTGTTACAGATCTTTTATATAATCTCGCAGTTGATGCAAATAAAGAACTTGATTTGTCTGCAAGAGTAACGGGCAATGTTACTGTTAATGCAATAAATCAACCCTTAATTTCAATTTTACAACGAATCTCTGAACAAGTAGGAGCCGTTTTTAATTTAGAGCAAGGTTTGATAACGGTAAGAAAAGATATGCCGTATTGGCATACTTACCGAGTTGATCATGTCAATATATCCAAAGAAGTCAAAGATACTATGGTACTAAAAATGTCTGTCGGTAGTGTTGGTGGAACTCAGGGCGGAAAAGCTGAAGCTAGTGAATTTGAGACGAGATCAACGGCTAAATATGATGTTTGGGCTTCTTTGTATGACAATATTAAGGCGATGGCTACTCAAGAAGATATTATTAACAAACAAGTTGTAACCTCCCAAGACTTTAATAAAAAAATAAAGGACGATAACGGCGAACAAGTTAAGCGAAATATTGAAAGCAATACAACATCTAACAAGAAAATTACAAGCCAAAAAGAAATCGTTAATGTTGTTTTAAATAGGGAGGCAGGGTTAATTTCGGCTAAAACTACAAGAAAACAGCACTATTTAATCAGTAACTATATTGATTCAATTGTTAGTCGAACAACAAGGCAGGTTTTAATTGAAGCAACTGTAATTGAAGTAGCACTAAATGATAAATATCAAGCAGGGGTTGACTGGAGTGCCGCAAATTCATCAAGTAGTGGCTCAGGTAGTGTGTCACAAAAACTTTTAGGGTCTAATTATTCAGATAGTTCAGCTTTTTCAATCAATTTATCATCTTTTGGCGATTTCAGTTTTGACCTTGGAATTAAGATGCTTCAACAATTTGGAGACGCAAAAGTTCTATCAAGTCCTAAGATTATGGCATTAAATAATCAATCCGCTCTTTTAAAAGTAGTCGATAATGAGGTCTATTTTACGATAAGTGCAGAAAGAGAAGCGGCGACTGCAACTAGCTCTGGCTTTGTTACTTATTCCTCTAAAATTAATACTGTTCCGGTCGGTTTTATGATGAACATGACGCCTTTTATTTCAGATTCTGATGATGTCACAATTAAAATAAGACCTACTTTATCAAGGATAGTAGGCTATGTAAATGATCCTAATCCAGCTCTTGCACAGGAAAATATTGTTAACCGTGTGCCGATTATTCAAGAGCGTGAAATGGATTCTATCTTAAGGTTGAAAAATAGACAAACGGCAATTTTAGGTGGGCTAATTCAAGATAAAAGAAGCCAAGACAGAACAGGCGTTCCTGGTTTAAGTTCTATTCCTCTTTTAGGGGATTTATTTTCGTATCGTTCTGATGAAGTAATTAAATCAGAACTAATTATATTTATTAGACCTATTATTATCAGTAATCCCGATGTTGATAATGGCGATTTAAAACAACTTAAATATTACTTAAAATCCAAGACTATCTAGCTATGAGTGCATTATATGACGCATTAAGAAAAGCATCAGAAGAGAAGAGGAATAGGGGGCAAAAAGTTGTTCCAGCTGTAGATAAAATCGAATTACAGGTTGATAAAAACCCTTTAAAAAAGAAAGAGGACTTTGTCCTATCATTAAAAAAAGAAGAGGGTAAACTTGGGTTATTAAATAGTTCGATTGAGGAAGACAAGAATGATGAAAATAATGGCGATATTTTATTTACATTACCAGAAAATAATAGTGCAGAAAGTTTAAAAGAGAATGACTGGAGCTTGTCGCAAATACCTGGTTACCAGCAATACAATAAAGACCAGAAGAAAACTAAAAAAATACTAAGAGTTTCTTCAAAAAATGAAAGTGAGAAGAATGATAAAAAAGTTAAGTTAATCTTAGTGATAGGTTTGTTCTTAATATTTTTATTTGCTTTAATATTTTATGCTTTGTATTACTATGAAGAAAAACTTGAAGAAGTAGAGGTGGAGCTAAAGCAGTATCAGTTAAGAGGTGATTCAAATAGTCGTTCAGGATCTTTGAAGTATCTTACAAAAGATAATAACAAGATAACTGAAGCTAAAGCTAGTAAACGCACTCTAAATGATAGACAGAAGTTAGAAAAACAGGACGCTAATGATCTTTATCTAGAGAAAAAAGAACGGTTTGTGGTGCCTGAAACAAATGTTGAAGACCTCTCAAATTATGAGGAACAGTCTTTTATAAAAAATCAAAAAATAGCTAATAAAACCAGCACCAATAACCCCGTTCGTTCAGCTAGAAAAAATATAACAAAATCGCCAATAAAGACTGATTATGCTGATGTTAACGAGGATGTTTTTAGCGGTAACGATAAAAATAAAAGTAATCGTCCAACTGGTAAAATTACAATTAAAAAAGAAATAAATAATAAAAACAGCAAAAAAGCTTTCTATGCCTATGAAAAAGGTGATTATGAAAAAGCAAAAGAACTTTATAATTTGTCATTAAAAGAAAATGGAAATGACTTATTTGCATTATCTGGATTAGGGGCAATTGCTTCAAAGAAAGGTGAGTTTGCGAAAGCCATATCTTATTACACTCAAATTTTAAAATTAGAACCAAATAATAAACAAGCGAAAAAAGCACTATTGAATTTAGAATCTAAAAATGATAAAGACCCCAGTTTAAAAACTAAGTTAGAAAAATTAATTCAAAAATCGCCTAATGATCCATCATTAAAGTTTTCATTGGGTAACTCTTATGCTAAGGAGGGGCGTTGGATTGAAGCGCAGGAACAATATTTTTTAGCATCATCGACGGAATTAAGTAATCCAGTTTATGCACTTAATCTAGCAATTAGTTTGGATCAATTAGGTAAACACACTGAAGCAGTGCATTTTTATAGAAAAGCATTAGAATTGTCAGAAATACAGGGCTCTTCGTTTGACACCCTATCTGTAAAACAAAGAATAAAAGTACTTAAAAAATTTAACAAGGAAGTTAATTAATGTCTGAGATAATAAGGTTAGGTGATCAGCTAGTAGAAAGTGGTCATATCTCCTCAGGTCAGCTTAAAGTTGCTTTAACAGAACAAAAAAGAGTCGATAAAAAGCTAGGAGAGATATTGATTTCTTTAGGTTTTTTAGATAAGCATAAAGCGAGAGAGCTTATTGGAGATGCCGTTGGATTTGAATCTATGTCTATTGCTGGTATTGTCCCTGATGCTTCGGCTTTAAAATTAATTGCTGAAAATTTTGCTCGTACTAATTTGATTATACCCATTAGTTTGGTTGATGGTGATTTAAAGGTGGCTATGAGTACGCCTGATGATATTCTTCTGCTAGATAAAATAAAAAGGCATATTAAGTCAGAAGTAGCCTTTATTCCTGTTCTTGTGGCGAGTAATGAAATAATTAATGCGATAGACTCTTTTTATGGCTACGAACTTTCTATTGATGGAATTATTATAGAATTAGAAACTGGCAGTGTTGATAAATTTTTAACAACAGATGATGATTATTCTCACCCGATGGTTCGTTTGGTTGATGCAATTCTAACGGATGCAGTAAAGAAAGGTGCTTCTGATATCCATTTCGAACCAGAAGAATTTTATATTAGAATTAGATATAGAATTGATGGTGTGTTACAAGAAATACAATTGTTGCATAAAATGTTGTGGTCAGGCTTAGTCGTCCGTTTAAAAGTTATTTCTCGTTTGGATTTAACGGAACAAAGAAAACCACAAGATGGACGAATGGACTTGGTGGTTTATGGACGACAAATCAACTTTAGAGTATCTTCTCTTCCTGGCTCAGATGGTGAAAATTTTGTTCTTAGAATTTTAGATAAAGAAAAAGGAATTGTTCCGCTAGAAAAACTTGGGCTAGATCCTTATTCGTATCAAGAACTTAAAATTATGATGTCTAGACCGACAGGGATTCTTTTGGTCACGGGTCCAACCGGTTCTGGTAAAACAACAACTCTATATTCTATGCTTTCTGATTTGAATGAAATAGGCGTTAATATTATGACCCTTGAGGATCCTATTGAGTATCCGGTTCCAATGATTCGTCAGACTGCGGTAAATGAAGATGTGGGCATGACATTTGCGGCAGGTATAAAAGCCTTGATGAGGCAGGATCCAGATATAATTTTAATTGGTGAAATAAGGGATTCAGAAACAGCAGAAATGGCTGTTCGAGCGGCCATGACAGGACACCAAGTGTTTGCTACATTGCACGCTAATTCTGCAATTGGAGCAATACCGCGTCTTTTAGATATAGGTGTGTCCAGATCAATTATGTCAGGCAATACAATTGGCATTTTAGCACAACGGCTTGCTAGGAAATTATGTTCAAATTGTAAAAAAGCACACGAACCGGAAGAGTTTGAAAAAGTTATACTTGAGTATAAATCAAAAGACAAGGTTTCGGTCATATATAAAGCGGTAGGCTGTGAAGAGTGTTCAAATACAGGTTATAAAGGAAGACTTGCTATACTGGAAACATTAAGGTTCTCCAAAGAAATTGATGAGTTGTTGCTGGATGGAGCAAGCCAGCATGAGATTTTAAATAAAGCAATTGAACAGGGGTTTTCAACAATGTTACAGAGTGCAGTAAGATGGGTTAAAGCTGGTGAAACGACGATTGAAGAAGTTGGGCGAGTTGTTGACTTGACGGAACTTGTCTAGTGAAAGATTATAGTTATACTGGTATAAATCAGTCAGGAAAACGCGTTTCAGGAATAATAAAAGCGAACAATGACCATGATTTAGAGTTCCGTTTGAAAAATTCAAAAATAACCGTATTAACTTATAAAGAAAAGCAAAAATCATCATTTTCAGCTTTAACTAAAAAAAGAATTAAAAAGAAAGATGTGGTTACCGTGACAACTCAATTACGCCAGTTGTTAAGTGCTGGTGTACCTTTGATGGAAATACTAGAAGATTTGCGCGAAACTTATGAAAATGAAACTGTTCGTGAAATGCTTTCTGCCATATATGAAGAAATGGAGGGAGGAAGCTCCTTTTCAGAGGCTTTAACTACTTACGAAGATGACTTTGGATCGGTTTATATTTCTTTAGTTTCTGTAGGAGAAAAAACGGGACAATTAGATAAAATTTTAAAAAAGCTTGAGGAGATGATTAAATGGGAACTAGCACTGGCTTCAAAAGCTAAAAAAGTTATGATATATCCCGCTATTGTTGCATTTGTTGTAATAGGAGTAGTTTTATTAATGATGCTTTTTGTTGTACCTCAATTAGTTACTTTTATTGAGGGAATGGGGGGTGAATTAGGCTTTGCTACCATTGCCCTTATTGCCACATCGTCTTTTATTCAGGAGTACATTCTTCTAATTTTGATCTTTCCATTTATTTTTTCTGCTGTACTTAAGTATGCCTTGGCAAATTCTAACGAATTTAGAGCGAAGTTTGATTATTTTGTTCTAAAAATAGGCATAATTGGACCAGTCATATACAATCTAAAAATAGCAAGATTAGCTAGTTCACTCGGTATTATGTATAGTTCTGGCGTGGGGATAACCGATAGTTTAAGGCTATCGATAAAGGTTTTAGAAAACAAGTATCTTGAGGCGAATGTTATTGAATCGATAGCGATGATTGAAGAAGGCGGAAAGATATATGAATCTTTCCAGGAAGCGAATGTTTTTCCATCCATGGCTATTAGGATGATTAAAGTAGGTGAACTTAGTGGTAATATGGATGAATCCTTGGACAATATAAGTGAATATTATGAAACAGAAGCAAAAGATTTGATAGATAAAATAGAGCCTGCAATAGAGCCTTTATTAACCATTATTATGGCGGTTGTGGTAGGTTGGGTGATGATTGCTGTGCTTGGACCTGTTTATGATACTGTTTCAGGAATAGAGGTCTAAGATAATGACTAAAATACTGTATTTAACCGATTATCTTATAAGAGTAATTGATTTAGGGAAACATGTTGATAATCAAAAGTATGTAATTTACGAATCTTCATGGGAAGAGTTAGATTCTTTTGACAGGATTTTGAAGTCTTCAAGTAAAGACTCGTTTTCGATTATATTTGACTTTGCTGACGAGCATGTAGAGTATGACTGGCAACCAAAGCTTATGCCTTGGGAAAAACCTGGCTATACAACTCAGATAAAAAATAAATTTAAAGCGAGTAACGGCTTATTTATTAATATTGAATGGTTAGGTCAGTTTAGAAAAAATAGTCATGGTGCCGCTGAACAATTAATGCTAACTTCATCTGTTTTTGGTAATGATGATGTCAATAAATTCTTCTCTATTATTGAAAAAGCAGAACTTTCTATTGAATCTATCTATTCATACTCTTTTTTATTGGAAGAATATTTCTTAAAGAAAATAAGTCGAAAATCGGGCATTTCAAAAAAGGATTTAAAAAAACCCTTTCTTTTAAACTTTCAAGAATCTAAACATGAACTTAAACAAATGTTCTTTAATGAAGGGCGTTTAAGAGTTACTAGAACAATAGAAATAGATAAAGATATAAATGAAGACAGTGCATTAACTGTAGCTATTTCTGGCGAGTCAATGACGACCATTAAATATTTATATAACCAAAAAATACTACCTTTTAATACGGAAGTTGGTCTTATTCATGTTGATACGGGTTTTTATGAAAATACAGATATTATTAAAGTTTTTAAAAGCTATTCAAAGGTTGAGAAAGGGAAAGAAGCGGCTCCTTATAAATTATTAGAGTTGGGTAAGATTCAAAAAGTAGACAGTGAGAATGTTTTAGAGTTTGGCATGATAGGGGTTATTTCTTCTTTTGTAAAAAACAACAGGGTTTCTTCTTTTTATACAAACGCTTTTGTTGAAAAGTTAGCTATGCTAAAGCAATTGAGGGGGTTATTGTTGGTACTTTTCTTTGCAATTGTGTTTTTTGGCTCTATATATATAGTGAATTTGTTAGTTGAAGATGTTGCATTAAAAGAAAAAAATATCGGAATGGATAGAAAGTTATCTCAATATAGCGTAGAAATGGAAGCATTACAAAAAACAATTTCTCTTGAACATGATGCAGAAGATATTAAAGCATCAGTAGATTTTTCAGAATCAATTTCTAAAATAAAGTCAAAAAACATGCTTGAAAATAGTTTTATTATTATCTCAGAGACAGTTTCTGATCATGAACATATTTTAATTTCCAAGTTACGATGGAGTAAGGTAAAAAACTTTGATAGTAAAAAAGTTGAAGTCGTTTTAGAGGGCTGGGTTTACCCATTTGAAAAATCATTTGATCTTCCAGTTAAGTGGGTTGATGCATTATTGGAACAGTTAAATAGTAATAGTAAAGTTGAAAAGGTCGAGATTTTAACCTCTCCATTAGATAGAGAGTTACAGCGGTCTCTTTCTATCTCTGCGGGAGATGTTGACAAAGTCAATGCCCTGCCTTTTTCTTTAAAGTTAATGATAGGTTATATGGAATGATTGATTTTAATGATTCACTGACAGTTAAATATATTAAAGCACCTTTAATTGCATTTTTAATTTCAGCGATTGTTATTGGAGGTTTGGCTTATTTTTTGGTATCCTTTAAAGATGATTTGGCAAATGAGGTGAACACTAAAGATCGTGCTTTAAAAACGACCTTAAAACAAGTTAAATTTTTACGCTTTCAAGAGGATGTTTATCTTGAATATGGTTCAAAATACCAGAGTTCTTTATTAGGAGGGTTGGTGACAGAACTTGATAGAGTTAAGTGGACTGATGCATTATTAAAAATTCAAGAAAAGTTATTATTGCACAATTTTAATATTCAATTTGAAGCAGAAGAAAAAATTTCTCGTAATAATGTCAGTAACTTAAAATTTTCCAAAAATATTTTTTATTATTCAAGATTAAATATTGCAACCGGTACGCATTCAGATCTTGATGTTATAAAAATAATGTCTTTAATTGATGAAATGGTCACCCCTTTTTATTTATTAGAGAGTTGTGATTTGGTTGGGAATGATAACAGACTGGAAAAAGTAAATTTTTTAGAGGACGAGCCATTATTTAAGCTAGATTGTACGCTTATTCTGTTTCAATCTAAGCCAGGCAAGTTTAAGTTAAAGTAAGGGGGTTGGTGGAATGGTCAAGTATTTTATAATGACTGTATTGATGTTGGTTTTATCTTTAAATTCATCTGCCGCAACGGTAGCTAAATTTATTTTAACAGAAGATCAGCGAGCAGATATTAATTTACAAAGAGAGTCGTATATTAATAGTCTTAAAAATAAAAGTACATCTAAAGAAACAGTGGTTTTAGGAATAAGGACTAAAAATAAGACTAAAAAAAAGGTTAGAAAGGTTTCTAAAAAAATCTCGGTATCCTCTATTATTGTTAGCCCTCATAATGGAAAACTTGTCCGAATTAATGGTAAGTTCGTATCTGAAAACTTAAAAGAAATTAAATTAATACAAGACCAGACATCAGGAAATTCAGCAAAACTTATTATTAATGGAAAATCTATTATCGTGCCGGTAGGTAAATCTTACTTGACGAACTCTCAAAAAGTGGTCGATATTTATAAGTAGAGCCCTTTATAATTTATGCAAAATGTTTTTGGTCATTGGGTAAGGTGAAGTTTTTTGACAGGGCAAACGCATATAAATTACCTCTAAAACAATAAGTTACATCTGTAAAATGC
>CAYMAW010000014.1:0-14358 GCA_964388565.1 uncultured Piscirickettsiaceae bacterium
AGAACAAGAACAAGAACAAGAACAAGAACAAGAACAAGAACAAGAACAAGAACAAAACCTTGCCAGGTTCGGTGCGTCTCTTTTTGCTGGCCGCCCCACTACATTCTCACCCGTTAATGACGTTCCTATCCCAACCGATTATATTTTAGGACCTGGCGACCAAATTAATATTCAGTTATATGGTAATAAAAATGAAAATTATCAACTAGTTGTTAATCGAAGTGGCAAAATTTCTTTTCCTGAACTTGGTCCCGTTAGTGTAGCAGGGCAAACTTTATCTGAAACGAAGTCTAATTTATTAAATCGTGTTAGTGATTTGGGGATGGGGATAAATGCAAATGTTACTTTAGGTGAACTACGGTCATTCCGAATTTTTGTTTTAGGAGAAAGTCGTACCCCAGGGTCTTATCTTGTTAGTGGCATGGCGACGATTACGCACGCACTTTATGTTAGTGGCGGTATTTCTAATATTGGTAGCTTTCGTAAAATTCAATTAAAACGCCGTGGTCGTCTTATTGCTACACTTGATTTATACGACCTTTTATTAAAAGGCAATACCAAAAATGATGTTCGTTTACAGCCTGGAGATTCTGTTTTTATCCCCGTCGCTACTAAAATGATTTCAATTGCAGGTAGTGTAAATCGTCCTGCTATTTATGAATTAAAGCATGAACGCTATTTTAAAGATATTTTACAGTTAAGTGGTGGTGCAAAGCCAACTGCTTTTTTACCAAAAACAAGCGTTACACGCATTACAAACAATGGCTTTAAGACGGTTAAAGAAGTTGACTTAAGTGGCACTAAAGGATTATATAGTCGTATTAAAAATGGTGATTATATTAAAATTAATAGTACGGTTAATTCTTTTGCAAACACGATTACTACTTTTGGAGAAATTAATCGTGCGGGCAAACAGCCTTGGCATAAATCTTTAACGCTAGGGCAATTATTCACGCATAAAGAACAGTTTAAACCAGATGCAGATTTAAATTTTATGGTTATTTTAAGGCAGTTGAATAATGGTGATGATTATCAGGTCATTAACGCTTCATGGAGAAAAATTTATAATGGAAACTCAGCAGATATAAGTTTAAAACCTAATGATAAAGTTTATGTTTTTTCGAAGTTGAATGATCAAAAAAGAAAAGAAACGCTTGCTAAGGTAACGAATCTTTTAAAAGAGCAAGCTAACTTTAACTCTCCAGCTAAGGTTGTTCGTATTTCTGGTTCTGTTAAATATCCTGACCTATATCCACTTGCTGAAAATACTTCTATTGCAGGGCTTATTACTGCCATTGGTGGGTTAAATTACCAAGCTTTAATGACCAATACGGATGTTATTCGTTATCAAATTATTAATGGCGAAAAAAGAGCCGTCGATATTATTAATTTAAATTTACAAAAAGCATTGGCTGGTGATTTACAGCATAACATTGACATTCAACCTCTTGATGAAATTGTAATTAAGCAGGTTTCTGACTGGTCAGATGCAACGCGTCAGGTTAAAATTGATGGTGAAGTTCGCTACCCAGGTACCTATACGATTAAACCAGGTGAAACGCTTGAGAAACTATTGTCACGAGCTGGCGGATTTTCAGAATGGGCAGAACCTAAAAATGCGGTATTTTTGCGAGAATCATTAAAAATACAAGAGCAGAAAGAACTGGCGTTTTTAGCTGATGACATGGAAAAAAACCTATTGTTATCTGTAAAAAAAGATGCAGCATTGTTTAAAGGTGGGGAGCAAATTAGTGGTATTTTAACGATGGGGCAAACCTTAATTAAGCGTATTCGTGCAACGCCTGCATTAGGTCGATTGGTAGTAGGGTTAGATGAGTCAAATGAATCTAAGTATCTAGCCTCAATGAATATGGAATTAAGAGATGGCGATCATTTAGTCGTACCAAAAAGATCAAATGAAGTACTTATTACAGGAGAAGTTTCTAGAACCGTATCAACTATTTTTGTAGAAGGAAAAAGTTTATCAGAATACCTACAGGTCAGCGGTGGCATAACAAATCGTGCGGATACAGATTCCATCTATGTTGTTCATGGCGATGGCTCTATCGAAAAATATGATGACGGCGGTTGGTTTGGTGTCGAAAATGATATAAAAATATTAGCAGGGGATACGATTGTTGTGCCTGCTGATATTGATACAATTTCTCCTTTTGTTACTTGGACTAGTGTTTCTAAGATACTGGCTAACTTTGCCGTTACGGCAGCGACACTTAAAACGGTTGGGGTAATTAATTAAATGAATAATTCGCAAAATATGCAATCTCCCTTACAGACTCAAAATAATCAACCAAATCAATTTGAAGAAGATGAAATTGATTTATTAGAGCTTTGGAATGCTATTTATAAACGCAAGTGGTTAGTTCTATTTTTAGCTTTTTTAGTGGCTACGGTGATGGCTGTCGTGGCTTTATCAAAAGATAATAAATATAAATCGGAAGTATTGCTTGCCCCTGTTGCTAGCGAGTCAGGAGGAGTGTCTGGGCTAGCCGCTAAGTACGGTGGTTTAGCAAGTATGGCTGGTATTGATTTGCCAGGTGGCGGCGGTGGTAATTTAACACAGGAAGCCCTTTCTGTTTTAGAGTCTAAACGGTTTTTATATTCTTTTATTAAAAAAAATAACTTAAAGCAAGAGTTGTTTTATAAGAAATGGGATGCTGAAAATTTAAAATGGAAAGAGCCGGGGTTTAATTTAATTAAAGCCGCTAAAGAGTTTGTTTCTTCCAATAAAAAAGAAACGAAAATAAAATATGAAGGAATGGAGGTTTTAGCCAAGAATGAACCCTCTACATTCAGGGCTTATAAATTGTTTACTTCAGCAATTTTAAAGGTCTCACAAGATAAAAAAACGGAGTTTATTACTTTAGGCGTTGAATGGGTGGATCCTATTCTTGCTAGAGATTGGGCAAATCAATTGGTTAATGAAATTAATGAACAGTTGCGTCATGAGCATATTCAACAATTACAAACTACCAACAAGTATTTAAAAGAAATAATTTCAAAAGTAAAGTTAGTTGAACTAAGAGAAATTATTTTTGGCTTAATTCAAGAAAATGTTAAAAGTATGACGCTAGCAGAAACAAGAAAAGATTATATTTTTAAAATCATTGATCCAGCTATTGTTGCGGAAGAAAAATCTGGACCCAAACGGGCGTTAATGGTTGTTATAGGCTTTATTTTAGGGTTTATACTCGGTATTTTTATTGCCTTAATTTTAAACTGGAAAGAAAGTAATAAATTAAAACCAATTAAAAGGTAGTAGATTAGTTTTATGAAAAAAATTACAAAAGTTATTTTGCCTGTTGCTGGCTTAGGCACTCGATTTTTACCTGCGACTAAGTCAATACCTAAAGAAATGCTAACCGTGGTGGATAAGCCTTTAATTCAATATATTATTGAAGAAGCGGCGGAGGCCGGTATTACTGAGGTTATTTTGGTAACCCATTCAAGTAAGTCGGCAATTGAAAATCATTTCGATAAGAACTATGAGCTTGAATCAGAATTAAAGCTTAGAGGAAAAGAAGAAAGATTAGCCCTGATTGAAAATATTTTGCCAGGGGGGGTCACGGTAATTAGTGTTAGACAGCCTGAAGCATTGGGTTTAGGGCATGCTATTTTATGTGCAAAATCAATATTAGCAGAGAATGAACCTTTTGCAGTGATGTTACCTGATGTATTAATGCATCATGCTGAAAAAGGTTGTTTGGCTCAGATGATAGCGGTTTTTAATAAAACTCAATCTAGCACAATTGCATTGGAAGCCGTACCAGAACAGGATGTTGAAAAGTATGGTATTGCCGCTGTTGAACAGGTTGATGCAGGGCTTAAAATTACAGAGTTGGTCGAGAAACCAAGCCTGGAAAATGCCCCTTCTAACTTATCGGTCGTCGGTCGTTATATTTTCACTCCGCGTTTGATGGAGTTGTTAGTGGACACTAAAATCGGCGTGGGCGGTGAAATTCAATTGACCGATGCGATGGATGCGTTGCTAGCAGAAGAAGATATGTTTGGCTTTGAATTTATCGGTGGAAAAAGCTATGACTGTGGCGATAAGCTAGGCTATTTAAAAGCTAATGTAGAATATGCTTTGCGTGATCCAAGTTTAAAAGATGATTTTAAATCCTACCTAAATCTTGCAAGTGATTGCAGGATTTAAGTCTTATCTATCAACACAAAAATAATGGGTTCTTATGTCTGTTACCAAATCTAAAGCGTGGAAAGATTTAGCCTCTCACTGTAAAGATGGTATGCAGGATATTCATCTATCTAGCCTAATAGATTTGCCCAATAGAATCGAAGATTGTTCGATTTCTATTGATGGTATGTATGTTGATTTTTCAAAAAATAGAATCAACACTGAAACGATTTCGTTGTTAGAAAAGCTAGCCAAACAGCAAGGCTTGTCGGAATGGATTGATAAACTCTTTATGGGTGAAAAAGTAAATGATACCGAAGATAGAGCGGCACTTCATACTATTTTGCGTGGCAATTCTGCTGAAAAAAATTCTTTTGCAGAGAGTCAGCTATCAGCGGTAGATAAACAGTTCGCTAAGATGGAGCAGATAGTCTCTAAAATTCGCCAGGGGCAGTGGCGTGGTGCAACGGGTAAGGCAATTACCGATGTGGTGAATATTGGTGTAGGCGGTTCTGACTTAGGTCCATTGATGATTACCCATGCGTTGCAAACGGTAAAGTCGCCTGTTAATTTACATTTTATTTCTTCGATAGACGGTACACAGACCTCTAATTTGTTAAAAAAACTCAACCAAGAAACCACGCTGTTTATTCTCGCCTCAAAATCATTTTCAACCATTGATACCTTATCAAATGCCGAAACAGCAATGGCGTGGTTAAAAAAACGCTTAACAGCGAACATTTGCCAACAACATTTTATTGGTATTTCTACTAAGCCTGAAAAGATGACTGAGTGGGGTATTCCAACGCAAAACCAGTTATTATTTTGGGATTGGGTCGGTGGGCGTTATTCGATGTGGTCAACCATTGGTTTACCGATTGCATTAAAAATTGGTATGGCTGGCTTTAATGAATTTTTAACGGGTGCTAGGGAAATGGATCAACATTTTTTAAGCACACCATTTAAACAAAATATCCCTGTTATGCTTGGCTTGATTGATGTTTGGAATGTGAATTTTTTAGATATTCAGCAAAAAACAATATTGCCTTATGATGCACGCCTTAAATATTTCCCTGCTTATCTTTCACAACTAGTCATGGAAAGTAATGGCAAGTCGATTGATCGGCAAGGTAATAAAGTGAATTACAATACCTGCCCTATTTTATGGGGTGAAGTTGGTCCTAATGCGCAACATGCCTTTTATCAGCTATTGCATCAAGGTACGCAGAGTGTTGCTAGTGATTTTATAGCGATTTCGTTTAGAGACGATTTTAATTATCAGGGTGATAGTCTGCAAGATAAATCACTATTAGAGCAACACGCCCTAACCTTGTCGAATTGTTTTGCCCAGTCAAGGGTGTTAATGTTAGGTGACGAGTCAATTCCCGAAGATTTGAAAAATGAGTTTGATTCGCCTTTTAAAAAATATGCAGGTAATCAGCCTTCAAATACTATTTTATTAGATGAAATATCCGCAAACTCATTAGGTAAATTAATTGCCTTGTATGAACATAAAACATTTGTAGAATCGGTGATTTGGAATATTAATCCATTTGATCAATGGGGCGTTGAGCTTGGAAAATTGATAGCCAAAGAAACAAGGAAATCGCTTGCGGGCGAAAGCTCGCTAGCTAATTTAGATTGTTCAACACGGGCCTTAATTAAGCGAGTGAAACAATGAAAATAACTGTTTTTGGGTGTGAATTATTGGGCATGGTAACCGCAGGGTCGCTTGCGAAAGAAAACCACCATGTTCTGTTGGTTTCAATAGATAATCACGCCGAAAGCAGCAAAGGGGGAACCAGTTTAACCAAAGGAGAGCCTAATTTAGGAGTGTTGTTATCAGAACAAATTTTGGCTAAAAAACTGGTTTATGTTTCTGATTGGGCGGATGCAATTGAGCATGCTGACATCATCATTATTAGCACCCCATCTTGGTTAGAAGACTTGGCAGATGACATTATTGCAAAGATAGCTGAAATAGCAGATAAAGATATTATTATTATCAATCAATCCACTTTTTCAGTAGGAAAAGCCATTGAATTTGAAAATAAAATCAAAAAAAAGTTTATTCAGCGAGATGTTAGTTTTTCTGTTGCCGTTTTATCAATGCCTGAAACCATTGCAAAAGGCACCGCGTTAAAAGATTTTTTAAACCCTGATAGGGTCATTTTAGGTGGAGACAATAACGCTGCATTAGCTAAAGTTAGTGATTTAATGCAACCATTTTATAAGCAAAAAAGTGCGTTAAAAATCATGAGTTCTAAAGCGGCAGAATACACCAAGTTTGCTTTGAATGCCATTTTAGCAACTCGAATAAGCTTAATAAATGAATTGTCAAATAGTGCCGAATTACTTGATATTGATTTTAGAGAAGTACGAGAAGCAATTGGTTCAGATAAGCGAATAGGTTTTCACTATGTCAACCCAGGTTGCGGCTTTGGTGGTCCTAGTTTTACTGCAGACATGCGCTCTTTAATTGAAACTTTTGAAGAGAAAGGCATTGATAGTCGGTTATTAGTTGCGGCTATTGCAGAAAATGAAATTCAAAAAGAAGTTTTATTCCGCAAAGCATGGCGATTATTTGATAATAATTTGGCAGATAAACATTTTGCAGTATGGGGTTTATCGTTTAAACCGAATACGGCATCGATCGTTAATGCACCTAGCCTAAAGTTAGTAAAAAGTTTATTAGCACAAGGTGCGTCGGTCAGTGTTTTTGACCCACTTGCAGGTCAAGATTTTATGAAAAATTTTGCTAAATCAGATACGGTTTCTTTAGTTGAAAATAAATATGAAGCACTCGAAAATGCGGACGCGATGTTTTTAATGACGGAATGGCAAGAGTTTCTAGCATTAGATATTGTTGAGCTAAAAAAACGGATGAAACAGACAATTATTTTTGATGGTCGCAATATTTATTCACCAGAAAAAATGGCAGAAGATAATATTAAATATATTGGGATAGGTCAGGGTTTAGTCGTTTGATCATTTTTTTTAAATTTGTTTTTATTAGCTTTTTCTGTTTTCTAAATATTTCAAATTCCTTTGCAAAAACAGAGGTTTTTTTACTTAAAACTTACGATGGTAGCCAAGATGTTATTGGTTGGCTAATGAGTGAAAAATTAGATGGTATTCGTGCTGTTTGGGATGGTAAACAACTTCGTACTAAAAACGGCAATTTAATTCATACGCCCAAAAGTTTTTTAAAGGGCTTTCCTGATTTTGCTCTAGATGGAGAACTTTGGACAAAGCGAAATGATTTTGAAACCATTCAATCCATCGTGCTTCGTAAACAACCTGATCACCGTTGGAAAAATATTTATTATCATATTTTTGAGCTTCCTAATCAGCAAGGCAACCTGCTAGAACGGTTAAATATTTTAGATCAGTTTCTACAACAACATTCAAATACTTCAATCCGTCTTATTCCACAGCTAACTATTCAGACTACACAGCATTTAAAAGAACAATTAAGTAAAATAATTGCCCTAAAAGGAGAGGGGCTAGTGGTTAGAAACCCAAGTCTAGCTTACCATACGGGTCGTTCGGCACAAGACTTGAAGGTAAAGCAAACACAAGATGCGGAATGTAAAATTGTTGGCTATAAAGAAGGTAAGGGTAAATTTGCTGGGCTTATTGGCTCGATAATATGTGAACTTAATAATGGTAATATTATCAATATTGGTACAGGGTTAAGTATGAAAGAGCGAAAAAAACCGCCTAGCAAAGGCAGTTATATTACTTTTAAATACTACGGCTACACTAATCATGGAAAGCCTAAATTCCCAGTTTATTTAAGAGAAAGGCTTGCGGAGTAGTTACCTACCTGCCCCTGGCAATTTCTAGCTGCTAAAAATTGCCAGGGGCAGGTAGGTGTCGCGTTTTTTAAAATATTGATGCTATTTGTAAAACCCCCATTAAAATAATGGTTAATCCTGCAAACCTTCTTACTTTAATATTTCTTGAAAGACGGGTAAAAAAGAACGCGAATGAACCTATTAGCATTAAGTTTGGTAATGTCCCTAATCCAAATGCTAACATAACCAATCCGCCATTAATTGAAGAGCCTGCCGTGGTGGCGGTAATTAGCATGGTATAGACTAGTCCGCAAGGCAACCAACCCCAAACCAGCCCGTAGTACCAAGCTTGTGGAATGGTACTGACCATCATCATTTTTGACGATAAAGGTCTTAAAGCTTTCCAAATCTTACCGCCTAGGCGTTCAATTATTACAATTCCATTCCACCAACTGGCAATATAAAGCCCTAGTGCGATCATAAATAGACCTGCAACTAGGCTTAATATCTGTTTCATTGGTAAGGCATCAGCCAGTAAAGAAAGACTGCCTAACCAACCAAATATTAAGCCCATTATCGTATAGCTACTAATTCTTCCAAGGTTATAGGAAAGCTGGTAGGGAAGCTGTTTAAGTTGACTAACTTGTACTTCAGGTTTTAAATTAAAGGTTAGTGAACCAACAACCGCACCACACATTGCAACACAGTGTACTCCACCTAATAACCCTACTATAAATGCGGTTATGTAAATTGATTCAAATTCCATTTAAAAATACACTTAAAATTTACTGTTTAATTTTCGATAAGAAAGTGCTTCCGCAATATGCACCGTTGCTAGTGTTGTGTTTGACATGTCTGCAAGCGTTAATGAAATTTTGAGTATTCTATGGTAACCTCTAGCAGATAGCCCTAATTTATTGACTGCATTTTCTAACAGTTTGGTAGATTCATCATTTAAAGTGACTAAAGAATTTAATTCTTTAGCGTTTAGTTCAGTATTTAGTTTTCCTTGACGAGAAAGTTGTTTTTGTCTGCTTTTAACGACTCTTGATCGAATGGTAGCTGAATTTTCTTCCGTATTATCATTGTTAGATTGTAGTTGAGAGAATGAAACGGGTTTTATTTCTATATGGCAGTCAATTCGGTCTAATAAAGGTCCTGAAATTTTTTGCATATATCGTGAAATTTGTTCGGGAGTATCTTTGCACCTTCCTAATCTATCATCGGCAAAAAAACCGCTAGGGCTAGGATTACAAGCGGCAATTAATTGCACATTTGCAGGATAGGTAGCGTGTCCATTTACTCTTGAAATAGTGACTTGTTTAGATTCTAAAGGTTCTCGTAGTGCCTCTAAAACATCTCTTTTAAATTCAGGGAGTTCATCAAGGAATAAAATAGAATGATTTGCTAAACTAATTGCACCTGGTTTTGGAATGTTTCCTGATCCACCGCCAATTAACGCAGCTGCTGTTATGGAGTGATGCGGTGAGATAAGCTCCCTCTTCATAAATGACTCTGCTTGAATAGGGGTGCCTGCAATTGATTTTATCACAGCCGTTTCAATGGCTTGCTGTTGTGATAAATTTGGTAGTAGCGTAAGAAGACGCGTGGCTAGCATGCTTTTTCCTGAACCAGGTTCGCCTATCATTAATAAAGAGTGACCGCCTGTAGCACAAATCTCTAATAATCGTTTTGCTTGTAATTGCCCTTTTACATCGGCAATATCTTCATCATATACCAGCTCAAGTTGAGGTTTTATCTCTATCTTTGAAAGTTCTAATTCGCCCTGTAAAAAAGCGATTACATCTAATAAATGGTTTGCACCAAAAATAGCCGGGTTTCAATTAAAGATGCCTCATTCATATTAACAAAAGGAATAATTGATGTTTTATTGTGTTTTTTTGCTGCTAGTAAAGATGGCAGTAGCCCAGAAACAAATTTAACTTCCCCGTTTAGCGATAACTCGCCATAAAACTCGTAACCATCTATGTTTTCAGGCAGATTAATTTGCCCTGTTGCGGATAGAATAGATAACGCAATTGGTAAATCATAGCGACTACCCTGTTTAGGTAAATCGCCAGGGGCAAGATTAAGGGTAATTCGTTTAGGCGGTAATTCAAAGCCACTCGATAAAATAGCAGACCTAACACGGTCTCGGCTTTCTTTAACCGCCGCTTCTGGTAAGCCTACCATTGAAAGTTGAGGCAAACCGTTCGTAACATGAATTTCTACATCAACCTGTGGAGAATTCATGCCTGAAAATGCTCTCGTTAAAATGGATGCGTAACTTTTCATATAGGTTATCTACTTTTCAAATTCTACGATTTTCTTTTCTAGCGCCTCAAGTTTTTGTCTTGTTTTAGCCAATACATTAGTTTGTAAGTCAAACTCCTCTCGCGTGACTAAATTCATTTTTGCGAAAGCACTCGAAAGCGTTGAGCGAATGTTTTTTTGAGCATTTTCTGGAATATTTTCTAGTTGTTCAGGAATGACATTAGCAATGGTTTCAACTAATGAACTAATTTGTTTGGAATTTATCATGCTTTTACCTGTTTTTATAGGGTTAATCTAAAGTTATAATAACTATACTAGAAGTGATGGCTGATTTTAATATTAAGCACTCAAAATATAAAATTATTTTTTAGCAGAGGTTAAAAGTGTTACTAAATTTAAAAGATGCACCAGAACAAGCGAAACGAATTTTTGGCCAAATACAAGCCATATTTGAAGAAAAATCAATTGCACCCACTCCATTAAATTACTATGTTTGGTATAACTATATAAAAGGCGATAACCCACCGTTTCGTCAAGAAATGGATGCAGCCTTAAGTGACCCTTTTGGTTATGATGATCGACTAGGCATTCGTTTATACGAAAATTTTTTAAGCGTTGAAGATAAAAATGATAGTCAGTTTGATCGTTCATTAAAACGCTTAATTGAATCACTTGTTAAAAAAATGAATTTGTGGAGTGAAAAACTAAATTCGCATAGTGAAGAACTTTCACAAACCAAAAGCCATTTATCAAAAAATGATTTAAGCCAAGAACAGTTGAAAAGCTTAACAGACAATGTACTAAATTCAGCGAGCTCTATGCAATCTGCTTCCAATGATTTTAATGAACATATCCTGAGTGCAGAAGCAGAAATAACAAAGTTAAAAAAAGAGCTTATTGAAGCGAAAGAACAGGCTATGACGGATGAATTAACCGAAGTAGGGAATAGAAAAGCATTTAATAATACGATTTTAGATTTAATGGAAAAGGCAAAAGATAAGCCAAATAGCTTGTCGCTTATTATTGCAGATATAGACTTTTTTAAACGCTTTAACGATAAGTTTGGGCATCTAGTTGGCGATAGTATATTAAGATATTTTACCAGTATTATCAAAAAGAACAGTCTAGCTAACGAAAATGTTTTTCGCTATGGCGGAGAAGAGTTTGCGATATTGATTGCGGGTACCGATAAACACTCTGTACGACAAAGAGCCGAAGAAATTAGGCACACAATTGAAAACGCAAAATTAAAACGAAAAAATTCTACCGATGAATTAGGGGAAATTACCGCTTCCTTTGGCGTATCGACCTATCGTGGCGAAGATAATAGCGTTAATGACTTTATTGACCGAGCAGATCAAGCATTATATTTAGCAAAACAAAGTGGTCGCAATCAAGTTAAGTCGGAGGACGATTTATAGCTCTAATCCCCATTCAGAAATATGAATAGGCATCAGGGTATAAACTTATTTTTTAGATCGGATAAGTAAGGCATCTAAGTTTAGTGCTCTGAACTCATTGCGTTTTTTATTCAGTGATAAACGGTCAGAAAAAGGCCCTGCTCTTAGTCTGTAATAGGTTCCTTTTGAAGTTGTTAGTTTAGATATTTTTAACTTCTCTCCCATTTCTACTAAGCGTCGTTGCTCTATTAAAGCCCTGCTTTTTTTAGTAAATGTTGCCACTTGGATAAAATAATTATCTTTTAATTGAATTGGAAAAGGATCAATGTCTACAATAACTTCCGTTTTTGCTAAGCCATTATAAAAGCTATAATCAATGGTTTCATCAGCTTGTTGGGCTTTTATAATCGGCTCAATACTAATGATATTTTCGCTAGATTGAGGTTCAGGAAGGGCAAGATAGTTTTTTAAATTAGTTGCAGTATTGACTGTTTTGTCCTCCTTTGTAGTATCTTTAGTTTCACTTTTGGCAGTCTTGTCAGTCACAATAGGTGGTGCTTGCACGCTAGATTCTGTGAGAATAAGTTTAGTCAAACTAAATGTAGTGATCGCAACTAAGGTTAAAAATACGAATACCCAACCTAAAGACAAACCTTGTTTTGGGGCAGTCTCTTTCCTTGCCTTTCTTACACCTCGTCTTTCTATAACGCCCCGTTGAGATTGTCGTTGAAATTCTCGTTTTGGTCTAACACGGGTTTGATTGTAATCTCTTGCCATTTTAAACTACATACTTTCTGGTGCAGAAACACCAATAATTGCCAAACCATTTTTCAAAACTTGTCTTACCGCAGTAATTAAAGCAAAGCGTTGATTACGAATGTCATTATCATCTACAATAAATTGACACGCATTGTAATAGCTATGTAAACCATGCGCCAAATCTTTTAAATAATACGATATTTGATGTGGCTCACGAGCCTTTGCGGCACGGTTGATTATATCTGGATACCTACCAAGTAAGGTTGCTAAATGGCTCTCCTGCTCTAGGGTACCCCCCCCTGGCAATTTTTCAGCTGAGACTTCGGTGCTAAAGCCCTTCTCTTTTGCCTGTTCAAAAACGCGGCAAATTCGGGCGTGAGCATATTGAATATAATAAACAGGGTTGTCGTTAGATTGCGATTTTGCTAAATCTAAATCAAAGTCCATATGCTGTTCAGATTTTCGTTGTACATAAAAGAATCTTGCCGCATCCGCCCCAACTTCTTCTCGCAATTCACGAAGTGTTACAAACTGACCTGAACGAGTTGACATGGCTAGTTTTTCACCACTTCGATATAGAATCGCAAACTGAACCAATAAAACCTCAAGAGCATCAGCATTGGTACCCATTGCCTCCATTCCAGCCTTTACGCGAGGCACATAACCATGATGGTCAGAACCCCACACATCAATTAAAATATCAAAACCTCGTTGTAATTTATTTAAATGGTAAGCAATGTCTGAGGCAAAATAAGTTTTTAAACCATTATCTCTTACAACAACGCGATCTTTCTCATCACCGTAATCGGTTGATCTAAACCAAAGTGCACCGTTTTTTTCATAAATTTTATCGGCATTTTGTAACTTCTTAATCGCCGCATCAATATCGCCCGTATCCATTAACGAGCGTTCTGAAAACCACTCATCAAACTCGACCTTAAAGCCGACTAAGTCCTGCTTAATATCGGCAAGAATTAGAGTTAACGCCTTATCAAATACAATGCGGTAATTTGTATCACCCAATAAAGTTTTTGCATTAACATTTAAATCATCAATATGTTTTTCTTTGTCGCCAGAAAGGGTTTCACCCTTGTCATTTTTAACTTCATCGGCAGACACATTTTTAAAAATTTCTTCGCTATTAACAATAAACTTATCGCCATGTTCGTCTATCAGTTCTTTCGCGATATCCGCAACATAATCTCCCTTATAACCATTACTTGGGAAAATTATTTTTTGCCCCTGTAACGCCAAATAACGCAACCAAGTAGAAGTCGCCAATATATCCATTTGGCGACCCGCATCATTTACATAATACTCATTGGAAACATTAAACCCTGCAACTTGTAATAAGTTTGAAAGGCTCGCACCATAAGCCGCACCGCGACCATGCCCGACATGTAAAGGCCCTGTTGGGTTGGCAGAAACAAATTCAACTAATACTTTTTTACCTTGACCCAAATCGCTACAACCAAATTTTTCTTTTTGATTTAATACTTTTTCAATAACCGAATATTTAGCAGAGTCATCAACAAAAAAATTAATAAATCCAGGCCCGGCAATTTCTACCTTTGTAATTTCATCCGATTCAGGAAGATGGTCAATAATTAATTGTGCAACTTCTCGTGGCGGTTTGCCAATAGGCTTGGTTAACATCATTGCTAAATTGGTTGCAAAGTCGCCATGGGCTTTATCTTTAGAATTTTCGACGACAATACGAGGTTTAAAGTCATCGGCCAAAAAACCCTCTGATTTTAATTGTTTAACAACGGTTAATAAAATGTCGGCGACCAATTGTTTCATGTGGAACCTTTTAAAAAAAATAAATTACAAATAATATGAGTATTCTAACCCATGTTCGGATTAGGGGCGGACAAGACTATAAAAAAAACTCGATTGCTTAAAAATGTTTTTATTTATATAATGTCCTTATTAATTTTAAGGGAGTTGTTATGTTAATTGATTTAAGGGA
>CAYMAW010000015.1:0-7251 GCA_964388565.1 uncultured Piscirickettsiaceae bacterium
GGCACAGAGCTAGGACTAGCTTTTGATGTTGGTTTTTGCCCAAAACTTTTTGGAGGCATCTTTTTAGAATAACCAAAACTTTTTCCACCGCCAAATCTTTTTGCTTCTGCCGCTTGTGAAAACATAGAGAAACTAGTAAACATAACTAGCATTATTAGAAGCTTTTTCATTTTATTTTTTATTCCTTATCAATAATTTTGATTAAATTTTAACACATCTTGAAATAGTATAGGCTTTGCCTTGTTTAACTTTGTCGTAATTTCCAAAAACTTCCATGAAGTTTCGTTTCATGTATTGTCTTAGTCCATTGATGGTGACGACTACAAACTGCCCGCCCGGCTCTAAATGTTCATGTACATCGTGTAATAATATACTAAGCATTTCTTTGCCCACTTTGGCGGGAATATTAGAGACAATCGTTGTAAATTTTGTCCCTTTAGGAACAGCACTCAAGCCATTAGAAAGGTAAGCTTTAGCATTTTCTAAGTTATTAATTTGTGCGTTTTTATTAGCATAGTCAACAGCAACGAAGTCTTTATCTACCATGTGAACCACACTATTTTTTGAATAGCTTGCAATACTTAGCCCTATAGGTCCATAGCCACAGCCAATGTCTAAAGCAACTTCATTGTCGGTTAGTTTTAGGTGTTTTAAAAAAAGTAAGGTGCCTGCGTCTATTTCTCTAGGTGAGAATATTCCCCAAGTGCTGTTAAACTTTAACGGCATTTCTTTTAAAACAGTTTCAAATTTAATATCTTTTTTTAATTCTGCGATGCTACTCATGTAGAATGTCTCTTTTTCAATTCTTCGTATTCTACCCTATATGCACGGACTTAATGAACGACAATTACAAGCTGTTTTACACACAGAAACCCCTACCTTAGTCTTAGCTGGTGCTGGATCGGGAAAGACACGGGTAATCACTGAAAAAATAGCCTATTTAATTCGTAAACATAAAATACAGCCCTTTCATATTTATGCCCTTACTTTTACAAATAAGTCAGCTAAAGAAATGAAAGAGCGGGTGATGAAATTACTAAAAAATGATAACAGTAAAGGAATTCATGTTTCGACTTTTCACAATCTTGGTTTAAATATAATTCGTCAAGAATGTAAAGCATTAGACTATAAGCCCAATTTTACGATTATGGATGCTTCTGATACGCGACAAATAATGAAAGATTTGTTGAAGAAAAAAGAGTTGGATGAAGAGGCTCTTGAGAATGCCCAATGGGATATTTCGAATTGGAAAAATGCACTTATTACACCTGAAAAGGCACTTGAAGATTCAGAAGACGCACTGGAGCAGGCTAGAGCGATCCTATTTGGTTTGTATGAAAAACAGCTGAAAGCTTACAATGCTATTGATTTTGATGATTTAATAATATTGCCTGTTAAATTGTTTAAGGAACACCCTGAAATTTTAACTAAGTGGCAAAATAAGATTCGTTATTTGTTAGTAGATGAGTATCAAGATACCAATGCCTCACAATATGAGTTGGTAAAACTATTAGTGGGTATTCAAGCAAGATTTACCGTGGTTGGCGATGATGATCAATCTATTTACGCTTGGCGTGGTGCCCAGCCTGAAAACTTAAACTTGTTAAAAGAAGATTTTCCTCATCTAGAGATAATTAAGTTAGAACAAAACTATCGTTCGTCTAGTCGGATTTTGCAAGCCGCCAATCAGCTTATCTCTAATAACCCTCATGTTTTTGAAAAAAAGTTGTGGTCCAAAATGGGGATGGGTGAGATGATTCGAGTATTGGCATGTAGTGATGAAAACCATGAATCCGAAAGGGTTGTTTCTGAAATTATTGTCCATAAATTTAAGCATCAAACTAAATTTAAAGACTATGCCATTTTGTACCGTGGTAATTTTCAAGCCCGTTTATTTGAACGGTCATTACGAGAGCAAAACATACCCTACAAAATTTCAGGAGGGCAATCGTTCTTTGATAAGTCAGAAATTAAAGATGTCATGTCTTATTTAAAACTAATTGTAAACCCTGATGATGATGCCGCATTTTTACGAATTGTTAACACGCCTAGGCGAGAGATTGGTGCGACAACACTAACGAAGTTGGCAGGCTATGCGACGCGACGAAATGTTAGCTTGTTTGATGCGTCCCAAGAAATGGGTTTAACTACTGCTCTTGAGGGGAAAGGATTAGCGAGAGTTGAGTTTTTTGGGCAAATGGTTTTAGATTGGTCAAAACAAAGTGAAGAGCTAACGGGAACCGAAGTCATTTCTTTTTTACGGCAATTAATTGAAAAAATAGAATACGATAATTGGTTGCACGAAACTTCTGCAACACCAAGGCAAGCAGAAAAAAGAATTGAGCAGGTGCGTGATTTGTTGTTATGGATCGAGCGTATTATTGACAAAGCGAAGAATGAGGATGGCGAGTATTTACGCTTAGATAAAATTGTTTCTTATATGACTCTAATGGATATGATGGAAAAAAATGAATCGGAAGTTGAACAAAATCAAATTTCCTTGATGACATTACACGCGTCCAAAGGATTAGAGTTTCCGCATGTTTTTCTAATAGGAATGGAAGAGGAGCTTTTACCTCACGCTCAAAATTTAGAATCACCCGGTTTGGAAGAAGAACGAAGATTAGCCTATGTGGGAATAACTCGAGCAGAAAGAAGTTTAACTATGACCTATGCTAAAAATCGTAAAAAATACGGCGAAAAAATTAGTTGTAAACCGAGCCGTTTTTTAGAAGAATTACCTGCCGAATTATTGCAGTGGGATGGGAATCCTAATATTTTAGTGTCAGAAGAGGAAAAGAAGGATAAGGGTAACTCAGCCTTGAGCGATTTAAAGAAAATGTTAAATAAATGATTTTTTAGTTAAAAATTTAGAGTTAATGTACAATTTTTATTGTATGTATCTTTTTAATAGACTAGAATGGTTGTTTGTTTAAAAAACAATTGCCTCTATGTAAGGCAGTTTGACCACTAATTAGCGAGAAATTTTATGAAATCACTAGCCGTTGCCTTATTAATATCAATGCCACTCTTAAGTTATTCTTTTGCAAGCAATGCAGATCTTCTTGGAGTAGATGAAGATGTCGTTGTCGAAAATGAGTATTTTTCAGGTGAGGCTTT
Organism: uncultured Piscirickettsiaceae bacterium; assembly: GCA_964388565.1. Taxonomy (GTDB): domain Bacteria; phylum Pseudomonadota; class Gammaproteobacteria; order Thiomicrospirales; family Thiomicrospiraceae; genus Hydrogenovibrio. Next base: position 3,121 of record CAYMAW010000015.1, read on the forward strand.
AAATGAGGACTCTAGATTAACAGCTCCTCAAGTTGTTACTAATAATGCTTTTGAAGAAAATAGCCCATCTCCTGAAATGAAAGAGTTGGAGTCTGCCGCGATTAGAACAATAAAAGGCTTGGATCATGATAATGATATTTATGCAAATAGGCCCTATCAAGATCTTGATGAAGATGGCGTTGCTGATAGGTTAGATTTTTGCCATAATTCTAAAAAGGGTTACCCTGTTGATGAAAATGGCTGTATATCTGATTCGGATAAAGATGGTATTTATGATTTCTTAGACCAGTGCCCAACAACACCTTTAGGAATGGAAGTAAATTTTCTTGGTTGTGAGCCAGATGATGATTTAGATTTAGTTTTAAATAGTCTAGATCAGTGTCCAACAACAACAATAGGCACGCTAGTAAATGAAGTTGGCTGTAATTTGGACGATGACGTTGACGATGACAATGATCGTGATGGCGTTAGTAATAGTCGTGATCAATGCCCAACAACACCACTAGGTAGAACGGTTAATAGATTTGGTTGCGAATCGAAAAGTATCGTTATAACTAATATCGTTTTTGACACAGGTTCTTATAATATTCGATATGACCAACGAGCTATTTTAGACCATGATATTGCACAATTGAATGACACTAAAACAGATGAAATAATTGTTATTACAGGGCATACTGATAATGTAGGAACTTCTGCAAGAAATGAACAACTTTCTTGGAATAGAGCACAGTCAGTTAAAGATTATTTTGTTGATAATATGAACTATAGTGAAGGTAATATTTTTGTTCTTGGTGAAGGAGAATATATTCCTGTTGCATCGAACTCAACAAGCTATGGTCGCCAAGAAAATAGACGCATTGAATTTTCAATTGTAAAAAAAGGCAGTGTTCCTGCACGAGCACAACTAAGTTTACCTGATGAAATGAAGGGTTATACTCGTTATCCTAATAGATAAAATGTAGATGTTTTCCTATGTTAAACTCACCTTTCTTTTGCTATTCTGCTTGGTGGGCTTGACTTGGGCAGTTCCTCAAGGTGCTCCGCAGGTCGTTAGTTTGTCTGAAATATCGGCAATTAAAGCAAAGCATGGTTTTCTAGCCGCTAGGCGTTTAGAGGCGTGGCAAAATCTTGTTGATAAAGTTTATAAAAAACCCGAGAGGCTTAAACTTATTTTAGTTAATAACTTCTTTAATGAATCACGATTTGTTAGTGACCAAAAAAACTGGCATCAAAAAGACTACTGGGCGACACCTAAAGAATTACTTATTAAAGATGCAGGAGACTGTGAAGATTATGTGATAGCGAAGTTTATTACATTAAAAGCGGTTGGTGTTAGTCATAAAAAATTGTACTTAACATATGTTAAAGCAAAAAAATTAAATCAAGCACACATGGTTTTAAGTTATTTCAAAAAGCCAAATTCAATTCCTCTTATATTGGATAATCTTCTACACAGGATATTGAAAGCAACAAAGCGTAAAGATTTAGTTCCTATCTATAGCTTTAATGGTGATGGGTTGTGGTTGGCTAAACAAAGAGGCAAGGGCAAAGCAATTAACGGTGGGGCTCAAGAAATTCAGCAGTGGCAAAGTTTACAAAGAAAATTAGCAAGGGGTAATTGATAATGAGCTTAAATAAACAAATGATTATGTTTGTGGTATCTGTTTTAATAATGGTTTTAATCGGAACATTTTATCTGAATTTCAGCCAAACAAAAAGCTATCTTGAAAATCAGTTAGAGTCGCATGCACAGGATACAGCGACCTCTTTAGGTCTTTCTTTAAGTTCTGTTGCTGATCCAGAAGATCCCTCAAGTATGGAGACGATGATAAATGCCGTTTTTGATCGTGGTTTTTATGCACACATTGCGTTAATTAATACGCTAGATGAACCTATTTATTTTAGAGCAAAAACAAGAGATATTGCTCAAGTACCTTCTTGGTTTATTGATTTCGTACCTGTTCATGCCCCTACGGCAGAGTCTTTAGTTCAATCTGGTTGGATGCCAATAGGTAAGTTGAAAGTAAAAAGTGATAATGAGCTTGCCTATATTAAACTGTGGAAAAATACCGTTTCGTTATCCATTTTATTTATATTCGCAATTTTTATAACCGTCTTGCTCGCTTATTTTGCGATTAAGTTAATGCTTAGACCGCTTAAAAAACTAGAGGAGCAGGCAAAAGCAATTGTTCGCAAAGAGTATTTAATACAAGAAACCATACCTAGAACAACAGAGTTTAAGAATGTTGTAATAGCCATGAACGCCATGGTAACTAAAATGAAGTCCATTTTTGATAAAGATGCAAAAATGGCAGAAAAGCTACAGAAGATGGCGTACAGGGATAGTCTTACCGGTCTTTCTAATAGGGTTCATTTTGACATGACAGTGGAGTCATTATTAGATGTCGAGTCAGAGGCAACATCAGGAAGTATGTGTTTAATAAGAATTCATAATCTTAAAGAATTGAATGATAGGTATGGCTACCTAACGGGTGATAAATTCATGCAGTTATTGGCAGAAAAATTAACTTCTTTTCTGGATGTGAAGAACGCATTAAGTGCTAGGTTAAATGGGACGGAGTTAGTTGTAATGGCACCTTCTGCTCGTATTAGTTTTTCTAAAGACATGCAGCTTGTTTATGACCATGTTGGTGTGATAAGTGAGCAGTTGAACACAAGTGAAGATAGTCTAAAAATTAGTGTCGGTCTTATTGATTATAAACCAGGCGAGAAACGCCCACAATTACTTACAAGGTTAGATTATGCGATCAATAAAGCACAGAGTAGTAGTTGTGATCGATTTCATTATGAAACGGATAAAAATCAAAGAATATCTAAGCAGACCTGGAAAGAAACGATTGATTTTGCTATTGAGAATCGATTTTTTATTCTTTTTCAGCAGTCCAGTTGTTACAAAGATAGAGCTGAATACAGTAAAGAGTTATTTATTCGTTTAAAAGATTCGGAAGGACATATTCACTCGGCGGGGTATTTTATGCCAGCCGTAGAGCAATTAAGTAAAGAAGTGGAGATTGATTTACTTGTTATTGACCAAGCTTTTAAATATTTAAATTCTTTAGCTAAGAATAGTAAAGAAAAAATATCCATTAATCTTTCTTCAATTCAAAATAGCAGTTTCATTACTCAAGTTCTCAATAAAGTGAAAGCGGTGTGTCCGACTCAAGTTCTATTTGAAATTTCTGAGAAGTTGGTTTTAAATAACCCTGAAAAAGTAAATGTTTTGATTAAAGAATTCAACGCGTTGGGTGTTAGAGTCGGTATAGATAATTTTGGTAGCCAATTTTCGGATCTAACATTCTTGCAGGATTTGCGACCTGAATATATTAAGTTAGATACATCTTTTAGTCATTCGATTGAAGTAGATGAACAAACAAAATCTTATGTTTCTAGCTTAGTAGGGTTGTGTGATAATTTGGATATTGATGTTATTGCTATGTCTGTTGAAACGGATGTGCAGTTGCAAGCTTTTTCTGATTTAGGTGTTAACCTATACCAAGGATTTTTATTTAATGCCCCAAAGCCATTAAAAGAGTAACAAAATACTTTAAAATAGAAAACGAACAATTCTTTCAATGAAATAAGAATTGTTTTTAATGGTATAATAAAAGTCCACTAAGGAATGTAGTTTGTCAGACTCAATCAAAAAAAAAGAACCTTTAAACCCTTTGCTGGATTGTTTGTATTTATTCAGCAAAGCTAAAAACCAGTCATGTTCATACGAGTTTTTGAAGGAGGAGTTGTCTCTTCAAGAAGGGCAGTTCTTTTCTCTTGACTTGCTTGCAAGTACCGCGAGGAAGTTAAACTTTGATGTCGTTTCAGGAGCCAAATCTTTAAACTCAATTACCAATTCAATTCTTCCTTGTATACTTGCTTTAAAAAATGATAAAGCCTGCTTGCTTGAAAAAATAGAGGATGAAGAAGCGTCTATTATTGTTCCTGAATTTGGTGAAGAGCCTTTTGTCGTTCCTTTAGACTATCTTGAAGAAGAATATTTAGGTAAATTAGTTTGTTTTCTAAAAGAGAGTAATCAATCGAGTGTACAGGAGGAGGTTGAAGATAAGCTTGAAAAGCCTCGTGTTGCTAAATGGTCTAAAATCTTAAAATCCT
>CAYMAW010000015.1:7351-7610 GCA_964388565.1 uncultured Piscirickettsiaceae bacterium
GAAGATAAGCTTGAAAAGCCTCGTGTTGCTAAATGGTCTAAAATCTTAAAATCCTCTAATATTTTGCAGTCCCTTAAATCCTCTAATGTTTTGCAGTCTCTTAAATCTTCTTTTACCGAAATGACAAAGACCTTAAAAGAACTACCAAAGGTTTCAGGGAAATCTGAAGTTGTAGATACTGTAAAGGTTCCTGAAGAAATTAAGGTTGTAGATACTGTAAAGGTTCCTGAAGAAATTAAGGTTGTAGATACTGTAAAGG
>CAYMAW010000015.1:7710-14313 GCA_964388565.1 uncultured Piscirickettsiaceae bacterium
TTCCTGAAGAAATTAAAGTTGTAGAGACAGTAAAAAATTCTGAAAAAACTAGGCTTGTCGGTGCAGAAAAAGAGCTTAAGCCGTCCAAGTCAGTCACTTTTTCTGATCCTCTACTTGACTGTTTAGTGTTATATTGCAAACTTCAAGGTAATCCTTTCTCTAGTCAAGCTTTTATAGCGGGTCTACCACTTCAAGATGAAAAGAGATTAAGCCCAGAATTACTAACAAGAGCGGCAAAAAGAGCAAATATTAATGCAAATGTTAAAAAACGCTCCTTGGACTCGATTTCAAATTTGGTGCTTCCTTGTATATTGCCTTTAAAAGACGATCAAGCATGTTTATTAGAAAAAATAGATGATCAAGAAGCAACTATTATTGTTCCTGAACTAGGAGAAGGGCGTTTTGTAGTACCTATTTCTCAAATAGAAGAGCAGTATTTGGGCTATGTTATTTATTTAAATGAAATTGTTAATAATGCTAGTAAAAAAGAAAATATTATTAATAAAAATGCAAAAGGACATTGGTTTTGGTCAACATTTGCAGACAATAAAAGCATTTATCGTGATGTTATCATTGCCTCTATTGTCATTAATATATTTGTTATAGCAAACCCATTATTTGTAATGAATGTCTATGACAGAATTGTGCCAAATAATGCTGTTGAGTCGCTTTGGGCGTTAGCAATAGGTATTAGCGTTGTTTACATTTTTGACCTTGTGCTTAAGTATTTGCGTTCATATTTTTTAGAGATTGCGAGCAAAAAAAGTGATGTTATTATGTCGTCTAAGCTTTTTGAGCAAACGCTTGGTTTGACGATGGAAAATAGACAGGGTTCGATCGGTGTATTTGCAAATCATTTAAGGGAGTTTGATAGTATAAGAGGTTTTTTTACATCTACAACTATCGCCTCTCTAGTTGATTTACCTTTTGTCATTATCTTTTTAATCGTTATTTATTTTATAGCAGGAACGATTGTTTTAGTTCCGATTGCTATTATTGCTGTTATTCTTATATACAGTTTAATTATGAAAAAACCGATTCAAAAAAGTGTTGAGGCAACCTATGAGGCTTCTTCTCAAAAAAACTCAGTCTTAATTGAAACACTTACCTCTATTGAAACGATTAAATCTTTGGGCGTGGAGTCCAGAATGCAGTGGAAATGGGAGCAGGCGGTTGGTGAAATAGCACAAGCTAGTTTAAAATCAAAGATGCTCCAAAGTTCTATTGGACGAACAACTGGTTTTATGCAACAAATCAGCACGGTCGCAATCGTTCTTACGGGTGTTTATTTGATTCAAGATGGTGACTTAACCATGGGTGGATTAATTGCCACGGTTATGCTTAGCCAGAGAGCAATTGGTCCGACCGGACAGTTTGCAAGCTTGACTTCTAGCTACCAACAAACCAAAACATCTTTAAATTTATTGAATGATTTGATGGCTAAAGAGGTTGAACGGCCGATTGATAAAAGTTTTATTCAGCATCCTGTTTTTGATGGGAGTATTGAATTTAATGATGTTGTTTTTACCTACCCAGGTGAAACAAAACCCGCCTTAAATGGTATTAGTTTTAAAATTAAAGCTAGAGAAAAAGTAGGTATTATTGGAAGAATAGGGTCAGGTAAATCAACGATTGAAAAATTGATTCTTGCTTTTTATAAACCTGATTCTGGTTCTATCTTAATTGATGGAATTGATATTTCTCAATTAGATCCTGCTGAACTACGAAGAAATATTAATTATGTTCCTCAAGAAATAACACTTTTTAGTGGTGATGTTAGAGAAAATATTGCCTATAAAGCACCTTATGTAGATGATGAAGCAATACTTAAAGCCGCAAAAATAGCGGGGGTAGATGATTTTATAAAAACACATCCTTCTGGGTATAGTTTGACGGTTAATGAAGGTGGCACCTCTCTTTCTGGTGGACAAAGACAGAGTATTGGTGTCGCAAGGGCTTTACTGGTGCCAAGCCCCTTTTATTTGTTTGATGAGCCAACTAATGCGATGGACTCAAGTACTGAAGCCACTTTAATAAAACGACTGAAAGAAAATACAATTGAAAATACTTTACTTGTAGTAACGCATAAAATGACAATATTACAACTTATTGATAGACTGATTGTAATTGAAAATGGTAATTTAGTTGCCGATGGTAAAAAAGATTCTGTTTTAGCCGCTTTAAAAACAGGCAGAATTAACAAGAAGGATAAGTAAAATGTCAGAAAAACGGCAACAAAATTTGCGTGAAGAAGATCTTGAGTTTATGTCAAGCTTAAGCCAAGCAGCACTTGAAAAACCGACATTTAAGTCGCAATTAATCGTATGGGTTGTTTTTGCCATTCTAATCTTTGCTCTTCTTTGGGCGAAAAACTCTGAACTTGATAAAATTGTTAGGGGAGAAGGTAAAGTTGTGCCTTCAGGAGAGGTAAGAACGGTTCAAAATTATGAAGGCGGAATCGTTGCCGAAATTTTTGTTCGTTCGGGTGATTTTGTTGAAAAAGGTCAAAGCTTGTTGAAGCTTGATAATACGCAGTTTGCAAGTAATTTTGGCGAAGCGGTTGATCAGGAACATGACTTAAAGGCACAGTCCTTAAGGCTTAGGGCAGAAGCATTTAGTAAATCATTCGAGCATGATGGGTTAAATGCCGAGCCACGGTTATTGACGGCAATCATGAGAGAGAGGAAACTTTATACAAACCGGCTTTCGCAACTTAAGAATTCCCAGTTAATTTTAGATCAAAAAATTGTTCAAAATCGAAATGAATTAGCGGAAGCGCACAATCAAGTCGATCAATTAACACTTTCAAAACGCTTGTTAGAAAAACAAATAGATTTAATGCGAAAGGGTGTTAAAGAAGGCTATGCTTCAGAAGTAGATTTGTTGGTTTTAGAGCGAGAAGAGAATGAGGTTACGACACAAATTTTATCGACACAATATTCTATACCAAGAATTCAGTCGATGATTTCTGAATCAAGAACGAAAAGAAAAGAGTCGAAACAAGCTTTTCAAAATGAAGCACATGAAAATTTAAATGAAGTATTGGCAAAACTTGAACAGATAGAAAATTCTAAAACTGCCCTTGAAGATAAGGTAAAGAGAACCAATATTCGCTCCCCTGTTAGTGGGGTAATTAGTGAGTTTTTGGTTAATACTATTGGTGAAGTCATTCAGCCTGGAAGTGATATAGTTAAAATCATACCAAAAGATGACTCGCTCGTTTTGGAAACAAAAATATTACCAGCAGATATTGGGTTTATATATTCAGGGTTAAAAGCTAAAATAAAGTTTACGGCTTATGATTTTGCAATTTATGGTGGGTTGAACGGAACGGTTGATAAAATATCTGCCGATACGCATGTCGATGAAGAAGGCAATAGCTTTTATGTTGCTAAAATAAAAACAGACCAAAATTATTTAGGTGCATCAAAAGATTCTACATTGGTTTTATTACCAGGAATGACGGCCACGGTTGATGTTATCGTTGGCAAGCATACTATTCTTGATTATCTGATAAAGCCGATTATTAAAGCAAAAGAATTGGCGTTGCGTGAATCATAATTATTTAAAAATGTTACAATTATGTTGTAATGCTGTGTAAATAGTGTATATAATGCTAGCAGTTGCTTGTTTGGTAGCATGTTTAGGGTTGTATAAAAAAGAAGGAATGCAGTAGATAAATGAAACAGCTAGTTTTTTGCATAAATAATGTAGCCATAGAAGAAACATGGATTTTAGCTGTTGGCAAGGCTAAATATAAAATTATTGAAACGCTTGTTCAGTCTAAATATGAAAACCCAAATGATGTGATTATTCTAGTTCATCATAAAGATTTAGTTGAAGATAATAAAACGGTAAAAGAGTTGTTGAAAGCACAGTATACAGTTATTCTTTTGGCGGATTCTCCGTCTATTGATAAGGCGATTGAGTGGTTTGGTTTGGGAATAAAAGGCTATTTAAATAGCCAGGCCAATCCGAAAAGAATTAACCAAGCGATTAAAACCGTGGCATCAGGTAATATTTGGTTAGGCCAAGCCGTTATGCAGGCAATGATTGCAAATAGCTATGAACCTAAAGCAGATAATGAAGCTTGGAAAAAACTTATTACAGAGAGAGAAAAGAATACTGTTGAGCACTTACTTACAGGGAAAACTAATAAAGAAATAGCGAGATTAATGAAAATCTCCGAAAGAACCGTTAAGGCTCATTTTAGTAGTTTATTTAAAAAATTTAACGTAAAAGACAGGTTGGCACTTGTTCTATACATTCAAAATTGGCAGGGATAAAATGAAAAAAAGATTAAATCTATCTAAATACACAGTGTTACTTTCTTTGGTAACATTACCTTTAATAAGTAATACTTCATCCGCATTTACTATAAATGATGCGATTGAAGATGCTATTATTCACAATCCTGAATTTAGGCAGGAAGTAAAAACTTTTCGTGCAAGAGAGTCTGAAGTAAGTAGTGCAGAAGCTCGTTATTTACCAGTTATTTCTTTAAACGCAGGGATAGGTTACGAAGAAGTTGATCGAGTAGGTTTAAATAATGAAGGCGATGGTTTAACAAGACGAGAAGCTTCAATAAAACTTACTCAAAATCTTTTTGAAGGCTTTGGTACTCAAAATGAGGTCTATAGACAAAAATATAGATTGGATTCAGCGTCATTTAGAGCTCATTCAGCGGCAAATGATGTTGCATTAGATATGGCGACGGCCTATGTTAATTTGTTGCGTGAAAAAGATATTATGCAGTTAGCAAAAGATAATTTAGATACGCATAATACTCTTTTAGAGCAAATTGATAAGCGTTATACCGCAGGTATTGGTAATCAGGTTGAAGTTGATCAGGCAAATGCTCGTTTAGCACTTGCTCAATCAAGTTTAGGTTCTGCTGAGAATAATTATTATGATGCCTTCGCAAAATTTCAAAGGGTGCTCGGTCGTAAACCAACCAATACATTAATTAAACCTCAGTTTACATTTCCTGTTCCTGAAACATTAGAAGATGCCACTAAAGAAGCCTTAATTAATCATCCAACTTTAAAGTCTGCTAATGCAGATGTAGCTGATGCAAGAGCTCAACATGATGCAAGTGGGCGTAATTATTATCCTACGGTAGACTTAGAAATAGAAAAAACATTTGATGAAAATATAAATGGTGTAGAAGGTAAAAATGAAATTTTACAAGCTATGCTTAGATTAAGGTATAACTTATATAATGGTGGTAGAGATTCTGATGACTTGAATAGAACAATTTCTGAATATCATAGAGCGTCAGAAATAAGAAATAATTCAAGGCGTCAAGTGATCGAAAATTTACGATTTGCTTGGAATGCCCGTGATTTCATTACTAAACAAATGGAATTCCAAGATAAGCACATTAAATTAACTTACGAAACTCTTGCAGGTTATCGTAAGCAGTTTAATTTAGGGCGTCGTTCATTGCTTGATTTACTTAACACTGAAAATGAGCATGTTACAGCAACTAGAACGCTAATAAATAGTAAGGCTGATTTGTTGAATGCACAATATCGTATATTGGCGGCAACAGGGCATTTGATTGATGAGTTAAAAATTCAGTATACATTTATTGCTGCGGAAGATGAATATCAAAGCGAATAATTGTTAGATTACTTTATGCTCCTTTAATTAGGAGTATTTTAAGACAGTATCTTAATAAAAGCCAAAGTTGTTACTTTGGCTTTTTTGTTTTATAGCGATTGAGTTATAATATCTTCTGCTAAGAGAGATCTAGCCCCCCCCCCCTGGCACTTTTTGCTTTAATCACCCTTTTAGGCTTTTAAAAACATCTCTAAATCATCAAAACCACCAATGTATTTACCGTCAATAAATATTTGCGGCACGGTTTCAGCATTGGCGATGGCTCTTAATGTTTTAGAGGTGATGTTCTTATTACTCACTGTAATTTCTTCATAGCTAATGCCTGCCTTAGTTAATACGATTTTTGCTTTGGCACAAAATGGGCAGGTTGGTTTAGTTAATATAGTGGCAACGGATGGTTTGTTTGCATTTGGGTTAATGTAATCCAACATGGTGTCTGCATCTGATACTTCAAATGGGTCTCCTTCTACATCCGCTTCGATAAACATTTTTTCGATAATACCATTTTTAACTAGCATGGAATAACGCCAAGAACGCTTACCAAAGCCTATATCAGATTTGTCGACTAGCATACCCATCCCCTCGGTAAAATCACCGTTGCCGTCAGGGATCATAGTAATGTTATTGGCTTCTTGATCTTCAGACCATGCATTCATTACAAAAGTATCATTGACTGAGAGGCATAGGATAGCATCTACGCCATTTTCTTTGAAAGAGGTAGCTAGTTCATTATAACGTGGAAGATGACTTGATGAACAGGTTGGAGTGAAGGCTCCAGGTAATGAAAATACAACAATGGTTTTGTTTTTAAAAATATCATTGCTTTTGATATTGACCCATTGGTTATTTAGTCTGGTTGCCCAAACGGTATTTGGTACAGTTTGATTTTCTTTATTGATTAAATTTAACATGTTTATTCCTTTTGATTAAGCAAGTTCTTTTCTGTAAATTCGTAAATTTATTTCACTAATTATGATT
>CAYMAW010000016.1:0-13896 GCA_964388565.1 uncultured Piscirickettsiaceae bacterium
AACAAATATACATCCTTCGAGTATGGCATCATAAAGAAAAGCGCTTATAACAATGCAAATGCACTCGGACGGTTAAAAGCGTCGCGCAAAAAACGCGCAACACTTTTAACCGCTGGTGATTTACGACGTTATGTTTAAAAAATGAGACTTTCACCAATACAAAGAAATAAAGGGGTCTGACCCCAATAAAACAAATCCTTTTAAAAACAATAGGTAACTCTTTATAAGTGGGTTGACCCCATGACCTAAAAAATTGCCAGGGGCACCCAACTAAGCAAGTTCTTACAAATTTTCTTTTAATAAAAACTTACGATAGTGCTTTAATTCGTCTATTGATTCATAAATATCGTCTAAAGCTAGGTGGGCTCCTTGCTTTTTATGTGATGAATAAACTTGTGGTGCCCAGCGTTTTGCTAATTCTTTTAGGGTTGACACATCTAAATTACGATAGTGAAAAAATCGTTCAAGTATTGGCATTTGTTCAATCATAAAACGCCTATCTTGGCAGATGCTATTGCCACACATTGGCGATTTGTTTTTTGGAACATGTTGTCGAATAAATTTTAAGGTTGCCAATTCGGCTTCTTGCATGGTGATGTTACTGTCAATTACTCGTTGCGTAAGCCCTGATTTACCATGGTGCGTGGTACACCATTCGTCCATGCCATCTAAAAACTTTTGTTTGGTTTGAATGGCAAAAACAGGTCCTTCTACCAGTTTATTCAAGTTTGCATCGGTTATCACCGTGGCTATTTCAATAATTTGATCCGTTTTATGATCTAACCCTGTCATTTCTAGGTCTATCCAAATTAGGTTATTTTCTGATTGCATGGATTATTCAAAGACCTCTTAGGCGTTTTATTTCTGCAAACGCAGTGTTAATTTCTTGCATTCTTTCGGTTGTTTTTTTAATTTCTTCTTCATTTTTACCTTGCCCTTGCATGTAATCGGGGTGGTTTTTCTTAACGAGTAATCTGTATGATTTTTTAATATGCTTAAAATCGTCATCTTCTTTACAGCCCAGTTCTTGATAGGGGTTTTTTGTGGCGTCATAGCCAGAACCACTTATTCCTCCGCCTTTTACCTGTTTAATTAACCCTTGGATTTGTGCGGATGAGAAACCTAGTGCTTCTCCTAATTCATTTAAGGTGATTAATGTTTGCTCGGAAATTCCGTCTAACAATGAAAATGCGATAATTTGCATAAACGCACCGGTTCTAACTTCTGCCCGACTTTTACGAAGTGATTCGGTGTAAAATTTAACGGTTTTTTCATCTTTTTTTGCTGAATTAGCAATCGCAAATAGTTTGTTTTTTGTTCGCTCTACAATTGAGTTTGGTACTCGCGCGTTTTCCATTCCCCTTACCATTGTTTTGATGGTGTCACTCATGTACTCCACTTCTAGCTGACTAACTTTTCCGTCACTGACGGCTATTTTTGCCATTAGTGCGATTATTTCTTCTGGCACACTTAAGCGACTTTTAGCGTATTTATCATCGGCTAAATTTTGATAAGCTTCGGCAAACCCGTCACTGTTCTTAACGGATAGAAATACATTTTGTCCAAAATCTACCAGGCGTTTAATGAGCCAGACAGTTATTTTAAAAGAGAGTGCGATTAAAAACAGTATGAATATTGGAATGAGCAACAGTATTTTTTTTAGCATGTTTTTTTAATTTCCTAAAGTAGAGAGACAAGCATATAATACCCGTTTAACTATAAACTTAGAAGTAAACTTTTATGACTTGGATCATGCCAATATTTATTACCTCCTTAATTTTGAATTTAATCATTGAAGTATGGTTGAATATTAGAAACCAGTTTCACATTAATCTGCATAAAGATAAAGTGCCTGAAGAATTTTCTGACATTGTTGATTTAGAAGCGCATCAAAAAGCGGCAAGTTATTCGGCGGTTAAACTACAACTTTCAAGACAAGTTTTATTTTTTGATGCGGCGGTATTAATTTTTATGACGCTAGGCGGTGGTTTTCAGGATATTTATAATTATTGGCTTGCTACAGATATTACGCCAATTTGGCGAGATACGGCATTTTTAATTTCTACCTTTTGGTTTTTATCGTTATTAAGCTTGCCATTTTCGATCATTTCAACCTTTAAAATTGAGGCTAACTTTGGTTTTAATAAAATGACTCCCCTCAAAATGGTAACGGATTTATTAAAACAATGGGCGTTAATGTTGGTCATTGGTGCACCGTTAATTTGGGTAGTATTAACCATTATGGATTCATTTTTTGACCAAGCTTGGTGGTTATATACTTGGTTATTTTGGATTGCCTTTAATTTAGTTTTATTATGGGCGTATCCAAAATGGATTGCCCCACTGTTCAATAAGTTCACTCCGCTTGAAGAGGGTGAAATGAAGGATAGGATTGAAGCCTTACTTAAAAAAACAGGCTTTGAGTCAAACGGTATTTTTGTGATGGACGGTTCTTCTCGTTCTGGTCATGGCAACGCGTATTTCACTGGTTTTGGTAAAAATAAACGCATTGTGTTTTTTGATACTTTATTAGAAACCCTTACGCCCGAAGAAGTAGAGGCGGTACTTGCTCATGAATTAGGGCATTTTAAACACGGTCATATTAAAAAAATGATGATTAAATCATTTTTAATGACTTTAGCAGGACTAGCATTATTAGGTTGGCTAGCCAAGCAAAGTTTCTTCTATACCGAATTAGGCATGACTTCTGAAACCCCTGCGGCGGCGTTATTATTATTTCTAACGGCTATTCCAGTTATCTTTTTCTTTATTGGGCCAATGAGTGCAATTGAGAGTAGAAAAAATGAGTTTGAGGCGGATAAATTTGCCGCTGATGTGACGGATTCAAAACATCTTATTTCTGCTTTATTAAAAATGTATCGTGATAATGCTAGTAGTTTAACCCCTGATCCACTTTATTCTGGCTACCATGATAGTCATCCGCCCGCTAAAATTCGTATTGACCATTTAAAAAGTTTAAGTGGTTTAGATAAAGACTTGGAGAAGTAAATTGAATAGTATAGACACCCCATTACTAGAACAACATTGCCAAGACATACCAAAAGGCAGTAAAGCGTTAATTATCCCTAGAATTGAAAGCCACCTTGCACAAATGCAAGGTTGGGAAGCTCCACTCAATTATTTTTATATTGAAAAAAAATATAACTTTAAAAACTATCATCAAACCGTTGCATTTGTAAATGCGGTTACTTGGATAGCACATAAAGAAGACCATCATCCTGATATTAAATTTGGTTACAATCAATGCACTATTACTCTTTCTACGCACACTATTAAAGGCATTTCACAAAATGATGTTATCATGGCGGCTAAAATTGATAATCTGTTAGATTAATCTTATGGCAAAACGCAAACTTAATAAGCATCAAATAAAACAAGTTGAAGAAACACGAAACAAAAAAGTTTCGATCACCGCTAAACACGAGCAATTGGGCGAACCACAAGATGGCTTAGTCATCACCAATTTTGGTAGACGCCTATTAGTTGAGGGCGAAGATGGCGAGCTTTATAACTGCACCATTCGCCAACATCTAGGCAAGCTTGTCGCAGGTGATGAGGTCATTTGGCAAACGGGTCTTGAAAAAAAAAGTGGCGTTGTCACCACCCATAAACCGCGTAGACAAGAATTAACTCGCCCTGGGTTTAGAGGGCAAAAACGCATGGTTGCCGCTAATATAGACATATTGGGCATTGTTGCCGCCGTTGAGCCGGGCATTCACCCTGATATGCTTGATCGCTATTTGGTCGTTGCTTATCAGTTGGATTTACCTGTTTTTATCGTTATTAATAAAACGGATTTAGTTGCCGATGAAGCACATTGGGAAGCGATTGAAGAGCTACTTATTCCTTACACCAAAATGGGTATAGATATTTACCCTGTTTCTGCTGATACCAACGATGGTATGGATGTATTAAGAGAATTACTTTCTACCAAAAACAGTGTGTTTGTTGGGCAGTCTGGCGTTGGTAAATCTTCACTCATTAAAACTCTTTCCCCAGAGGTTGAAATTAAAACCAACCAGTTATCCGAATCAACAGGGCTAGGAAAACACACCACCACTAATAGTATTTTGTATCACCTACCCGAATATAATGGCAGTATAGGTAATATTATTGATTCGCCAGGGGTAAGGCAATTCACCCCTGCCGCATGTGGATTACATGAACTAGAACAGGCCTACCAAGACTTTGAGCCATTTTTAGGGAAATGCAAATTTAATAACTGCACTCACACAATTGAACCAAAATGTGCTCTTTTAAAAGCGGTGGAAGAAGACGAACTAGACTACGGAAGATTCCAGAGTTTTCAACGATTAATTAAAGATTTCAATGAGAAATAAGTAAAATCAGTAATAGAGAGACCTTTATGAAAAAAATATATTTCACACTTATCACCGCTGTCTTATTATCCTCATGTGGTGCAACTGTTAAAAATACAAACCACATGCAAGGTTCTTCTAAAGAAATAAAACAGACAATTCAAGCGGATAATACTGACCTATACCTTGTCTATCATGATAAAAAAATAAATGTATTTATTGATAGTAAAAGCTATAAAAAGTTTTTAAAATTCGGTGACATAACTTACCGAAGAACTTTTATTGGTGCAGGGCCAAATAATAAAACCATCGTTTACGGGCTAACAAAAAACGACCAAAATAAAAATACTAACCCTGCAAAAGAAATAATGTCTGGTAAATTAAAAGTGGCTGATAATTTTTATGCTGAAGTTTTCAAACAAGAAGAAAAGCGATTTTATGTTTTCACTACTTGGAACGATTTTGATAGCTTTATAAAAATAGGCATTGATAACCTAAGGTTTAGCGATATAGGTACGGGACCTAAAGGTACAACCGTAATTTACATTTTAAATAAATCAAATGAGCAAAATAAACCGACTAAAGCAATCGCAAGGTTTAAAGCGAACCACTATTAATGCTTAATGCTTAAAAATCGCCAGGGGCAGGTGGTATATAAACCTAATATGTACCTGCCCCTGGTGATTTTTCTTCCCTAACCTATTCTAACTTATCAATTAACTATTGTTCAACCCTGCAACAATAATTGAAATGCCATAAAACATTGCCCCACCTGCTAAAACAATAAATAACCATGCTAACATCACGATTGCAAAGTGCTTAGGTTTATTAATTAGCTTTAAAATAAACCAACTAATTAACGACAAAACTATTATGATTATAAAAACTCTAAAGTACATCATTTTCAATTTCCTAAAAGAAGTAATACAGCGATGAATATATCACCAAAGATTAGAACGGTTTCAATATTATTAGTTTTCTTTCAATTTTTTACTATCGGCTTATTAGTGTTACGCGAACCCATTTTTAGTTCGGGTATTTTACTACTCATACAATTCGCAGGTATTGCCGTTGGTTTAGCTGGTGTTTGGACTTTAAAACTAGGTAAGTTCAATATTGAACCAATCCCAAAAGAAGAAGCTATCTTACAAACAACAGATATTTATAACTACATTCGCCACCCTATGTACGCCTCAATATTTTTATTCTTTAGCCCTGCCCTATTTAATATGACCGAGGTCATGAGCTTTGCTATATTTGGACTTTTAGTGATAACTCTACTAATTAAACTTCATTTTGAAGAATATTTATTATCACAAAAATTTAAAAATTATGCAGAGTACCAAGCACGCAGTAAAAAACTGATTCCGTTTATATTTTAAAAGCCTATAAAAAACCCACTAAAAAGTGGATTTTTTATTTGCAACTTTTTTATGCAAAGATCTCTAGTAATAAGTACCCTGTCTAAAGTCCCAAGTATTAAAGTGTTCAGCCAATAAAGTCATGATTTTTTCATTATCAAGCCCTTTACGAATAATCGTAGGACATGGTGTGATTTCTCTTTTACCTTCTTGCAGACCTACTAGCGTTCCTTTTGCATCAACCATCGCAACCATTACACCCTGTTCATGGCGTGTTTCGTTAGTGCTGTCTGGTTGGATAGAGGCAACATAGTCATTTGCTTCTATTTTTAAATCTACCGCATTTTCAATTCTTTCGCCGATACCCGTAATCAGACCACGATTACCTTTTCCAGATGGGTTCGCAGAGCTTGCAAATACTAATTTTTGCTTAGTGTCCCATAGTTCTTTTACAATCTGCTCACTTGGTGTACCAAATTTAATAACGAAACAACTAGTATCTCTTCTATCCATCATTAGTTCTTTACAACCATCGTCAGGAATATGCTTCATTGAGTCTTTTTTCCAAGGCAGAATGCACCCTAATAGAATGTCTTTATCCCAATGAGACTGATAAAACGCTTCAATTTCTGAATTTAATTCCGCTAGTTCTTTTAGCTGTTCCATTGACGAACAAAGAACCACTCCTGGCTTATTTAACTTGCGTTGTTTAGCGTCGAACTTGCGATCAAGCCCTTTTCTATCGGAAGTCATAATAATATAACCAACCTTAGTTGGTGATACGATAGCACCGCCATCTGCACTAAGAATTTCTACGCCAGTCGCATTTGCGGAACCTGACCAACTTTCTGATTTAGACATACTGTCTCCTAAACAATCTTCTGGAGTTTTAAAAAGAAAAAATTATACCACTTAACATAAACATTCTTAAAGGTTTCTTACACATGCCCCTGGCACTTTTTACTTTTTTGGCTTAAATGTTCATTCTAAAATTATTTTGACTATCTTAAATTCAAACCGTAAGTGCCTTCCTGCTAAAGGATGGTTAAAATTTACTTCTACTTTTTCGCCATCTATTCGATAAACCGTACCTAGAACTTCACTGGTTGGGCTGTCAAAACTGATTACACTGCCTTCGTTAAATTTCATGTCTGGCGGAAAGTCTGCTTTGTTCATTGTTTGAATATTGTCTTGATTTTCTTCACCGTAGGCTTGAAACGGGCTTAAATTAAATTTAGCCGTTGTGCCTTCTTCTAGCCCAATAAACAGTTGATCTAATGCACTGATGAATTGCCCATCACCAATTGTTAATTTTAACAATTCATCTTTTTCTGTTTCATCAACTATTGTGTCGTCACTTAATAGAAGTTTAAAGCTTATTTCAATCGTTGAATTTTCTAACACTCTTAATGATGGGGTTTTATTTTGCATGTTATTTTGCATGATATATTTTCACTCTATTTCGTCCTGCTTTTTTTGCATCGTACAGGGCTTTATCTGCTAGTTTTAATACTTCTTCAGGTTTTTTGTGTTCTGGCTGTCTTTCTGCTAAACCAAAGCTTACGGTTATTTTAGGTTTGCCTTTTTTCTTATCTGTTTTAATAAAGTCTAGATTAGTCGATTCAATATTTTTTCTGACTTCTTCTAGTGCACTTTCAACTTGTTCTATTGATTTTCTTGGAAAGACTATCGTAAATTCTTCTCCTCCAAAACGGTAAGCCTTTCCAACTGAAATTTTAGTTAATTCATTTGCCACTATCGACAATACTTTATCGCCAACATCATGACCATAACTATCATTAAATTTTTTAAAATGGTCTATATCTATCATAGAAATTGCATATTTTTTGCCTAAGCTAGGGAAGCTTTCTAACAGTGCGCGTCGTGATGGTATGCCTGTTAGTTGGTCTGTATAGGCGATTTTGTGTGAGTCAAAAATAATGGCTATCAATACAAGTAAAGCTGACACACTAGATAACCAAATAAATACAAAAGATTGTTCAAATTGGTTAAATGCAAAGACCATCAAACCTAAAATGAAAATAGTGGACCTACTCATCACACTAACATTGTCAACATAGGCATTTCTAAGTACGATAAGTAGCCAGCTAATTAATAGGGCAACCACTACGAGTATGGGAATATTTAGGGATTCAAAGCTCGCCCCCTTGTTCAAGATTTCAATTATTTTTAGCGGTAGGCTGTCCATTACATAATAAACCAACGCTATTTGAGAGAGAAAAACAACGCTAAGGATTGTGTTATAGAGCGTGGCATTTATGCCTTTTTCAGGTAGCCATGTCCATAAAATAAGATTAACGGCTAGCAACAAGGGCAAGATACAAATTAACATTTCCAACGAAATAATATCTTCGCCTGATACTGGTGCGTAATATGAAAAAGAAAAGCTGAGTAGTCCAATAAAAGATAGCAATAGAATCGATAAAAACCGATTCATAAATAAGCTTATAAAAACACCAAAAGTGATAACTAGATACGGAAGGTAGTTTATTAATGCCAGAACATTTGGCGACCAGTTGGGCAAGTTAGGAACTTGCCAAATCGCTAACACGCTAATGCCTAGCAACCAAATATAATGCTTTAAATTATTCATCGTCAATTTTATTAATGGCTACCAAAAATAGAGAATTCTTCTCGTGGTCGGATGGAACACTTAATTTTCCATTCCAATATAAAATCACAATCTGTTCCCGACACGCATTGTGCATGATCTTGACCCAGTTGACCTTTTTTATAGCCATTTTTAGTTAACACATCGAAGCCCGTCGGGCAAACTTGCCAAGCTTTATCTTCTAGTTTATTGGTGCTTAACGATATCGGCGGTTCATTGCTTGGTTGCGTTAATACAAATGTTTTTTCTGCTATCTTAGTTGTCTGAACTTGCGTACAACCAACCATGACAACGGCCATCAAACTTATGATAATTATTTTTAAAAATAACAACTTATAACACCTCTTCTTTAATACCAATTTCTTTAATCACAAAACACATATTGGTACGCATTTTTTTACCGTTTACTAAAAACGACGCACCTGTTGAAAACTTGTCTTCTTCATTTAGTCGAATACTGCCTGTAACGACTTTAATTAATTTACCTGAATAACAGCTATAAATTTCAATTTTACGATCTAGCCCGACCCAATCTGACTGAAGGTTTTTTGCACTATTCGATATTTTTTCACAACCAGCAATAAAAACAAAACTTGCTAATAGCGTTAACATTATTAATCTTTTCATGCGTTATTTTCCTTTAAATTTACAACAAGATTATAATACCCTAAAATTATGAGGAAATTTTAAAAATGGCTAAACAATTTAGAATAGAAAAAGACAGTATGGGCGAATTAAATGTGCCTATTAATGCATATTACGGTGCTCAAACGCAACGAGCGATTGATAATTTTCCGATTAGCCACCGCCCGCTTCCTCATAATTTTATTCAAGCACTTGCTTATGTTAAATTTTCATGTGCAAGTTCAAACCTTGAACTAAAACTTTTATCCACAGAAAAAGCAAACGCCATTCAAGCCGCTGCAACAGAAATTATGCAAGGTAAGCATGCCGAACAATTTCCTATTGACATTTTTCAAACAGGCTCAGGCACAAGCACCAACATGAATATGAACGAGGTGCTTGCGTACCTTGCCAAAAAACTAACCAATATCGACATTCACCCTAATGATGATGTGAACATGTCACAAAGTTCAAACGATGTTATTCCAACGGCAATTCATGTTTCTGCCGCCATTGAATTAGAAAAAGAATTATTACCCGCTTTGCGTCATTTGATAACAACATTAAAAAACAAAGAACAAGAAACCAAGAATATTATAAAAACGGGACGAACTCATTTAATGGATGCCACTCCAATTAAATTTTCGCAAGAAATTTCTGCTTGGCGTCATTTAATTCAAGACAATATTGAGCGACTAATCGACACCCAAAAAAGAATTCAAAAACTACCGCAAGGCGGTACTGCCGTTGGAACAGGAATTAATGCCGACCCTAAATTTGGCAAATTAGTTAGCCGTAACCTAACCACGATTACTGGCGTAAACTTTGAACCAATGGAAAACTTTTTTGTAGGCTTAAGTTCTCAAGATTCTGCACTAGAATTAAGCGGACAATTAAATGTTTTAGCGTCAAGTTTAATGAAAATTGCTAATGACTTAAGATGGATGAATTCAGGACCTTTAGCAGGATTAGGCGAAATAAAATTAGAGGCATTACAACCCGGTAGTTCAATTATGCCAGGTAAAGTAAACCCTGTTATACCTGAAGCGGTGGCTATGGTTGCCGCACAAATAATGGGCAATCATACCGCTATTACCGTCGGTGCTCAATCGGGTAATTTTCAACTAAATGTAATGCTACCGATGATTGCCTCAAACCTTTTACAAAGTCTTCAAATTGCAACCAATGCATCAATTCAACTTGCCGACAAGGCAATTGCAAGTTTTGAAATAAATACCGAAAAACTACAAGAAACCTTAGAAATAAATCCTATTTTAGTCACCGCTTTAAATAGCATAGTCGGTTATGAAACAGGTGCCGCTATTGCTAAAAAAGCGTATCAAACAAACAAACCTGTTTTAGACATTGCAAAAGAATTGACTGATTTAGACGAAGAAACACTAAAAAAATACCTAAACCCCGCATTACTAACCGAAGGCGGAAACCCAGAAATCTAAAGGAAGATACTCATGCCAGTTATTAACTTAAAAACCGAAGACTTTGAAAAAACAATCTCCGAAAATAATATCGTAATACTCGATTTTTGGGCTTCATGGTGTGGACCCTGTACCCAATTTGCACCTATATTCGAAAAAGCCTCAGCAGAAAACTCAAATATATTATTTGCAAAAGTTAATGTAGAAGAAGAGCAAGAATTAGCGAATATGTTTCAAGTAAGATCTATCCCTACCCTTACATTTATGCGTGAAAAAATTGTTATCTTTTCAAACCCAGGTGCATTACCTGAAAGTAACTTTAAAAAAGCGATCAAACAACTAACCGATTTAGATATGAAACAAGTTCATAAAGATTTAGCTAACGAAAAATCATAATAAAACCTTGTTTTAATGCTTATTAGGGGTGCCCCTGGCATTTTTTCTTCGTAAAATTCTAATCGCGGTTATTAAGCGCCTCCTTAAACATACAGCTCAATCGGAGGTTCTTTAGCAAGCCTCCGTACTAAATCCCTTGAACTAATAATACCTAACAATTCATCGAAGTTATTCACAATTAAAACACTGCCTACATTAAACTCTGACATGACGAGTGCAATTTTTCTAATATCCGTTTTTGCTAGCGTTGAAAATACTTCTTTATTCATTAACTCTTCGACTAATTTTATACGACTATTTGCTAATAAACCATCGTCATTAACAACTAGCTTTTTTAAAATATCTCCCGTCGAAATCAAGCCTACTAATAATTTGTTTTCGCCATAAACAGGCAGGTGATTTATATTAAACTTTGCCATTAACTGCCATGCTTTATCGACGGTTTCTGACGACTGAACGGTCACGACATTGCGGGTCATTATTTCTTCTGCCATGACAATTAATTTACCTTTTTTAGGCTTAACATTATCTTCATAAGCCTTAATTGCAGAGGATTTTTTATGAGTGGAAACATGACCTTTCACTTCAAATAAATCTTGCTCTTCTGCCGATTCTCCTGTCGGCGTAGATGCTTTAGCTTTAGTAAGCGTAATAGAGTCTTGCCTTAGCTTTGACTCTGAAAGGATTTTTTTACCATCTGAAGAATTAACAATAAACATGATTTTTTCTCAGCCGAAATTAAAGTATAATTATCTTGATTCTAAACTATTTTAAGAGAAAAGGACAAACACATGTCAGTATTAGTTACTAAACAAGCACCAGACTTTACTTCATCAGCGGTTTTAGCAGATGGTTCTATCATAGACGATTTTAATTTAAAGTCTCACATCAAAGGTAAATACGCGGTTGTGTTCTTTTATCCACTAGATTTTACCTTTGTTTGCCCATCAGAAATTTTGGCATTTGACCACCGTGTTGAAAAATTTAAATCATTAAACTGTGAAGTAGTTGGTATTTCAGTTGATTCTCAATTTACTCACAATGCTTGGCGAAATACTGCGGTAAATGACGGTGGTTTAGGTCCAGTTAGATTCCCGTTAGTAGCTGATCTTGGCGGTTCTATCATGGAAGCTTACGGTATTGTTCACCCTGCAAACATCGCTTTGCGTGGTGCTTTCTTAATTGATTTAAACGGTGTGGTTCGCCATCAAGTTGTGAATGACTTACCACTTGGTCGTAATGTTGATGAAATCGTTCGTACGCTTGAAGCATTACAATTCCACGAAGAAGTCGGTGAAGTTTGCCCTGCTGGTTGGAATAAAGGTGATGAAGGAATGAAAGATACCCCTGATGGTGTTGCTGAATACCTAGATAAAAATGCTGACAATCTTTAAAATTTAGCATAATTTTTTTTAAAAAAAAGGTTGGATTCAACCTTTTTTTATAATTAAATTTTGAGTAATAATGAAAAAAACACTTTCAAATTATCAACAAAGACTTGAAAAAAATCTTACTAATTATTTAGATGAACACCTTCAAGGCTATGATAAAACTTTATCTGAAGCTGTAAAATATGCCACTTTAAATAATGGCAAACGCTTACGACCTGCTCTCATATATGGTTTTGCTGACGCATTTAATATTCCGCTAGAAAAACTAGACACTGCGGCAATGGCAATTGAATTTATTCATAGTTATTCGTTGGTTCATGATGATTTACCTGCAATGGATGATGACGATGTTCGCCGTGGAGTTGCCACTTGCCATATTAAATATTCGGAAGCTACAGCCATTTTAGTCGGTGATGCACAACAATCTTTAGCCTATGAATGCATTGCAAACGATGATTCTATTGATGATCAGATTAAAATAGAACTCATCCAAATACTTAGCCAAGCCAGCGGATTGCAAGGAATGATTGGCGGTCAGTACATTGACATTGAATCCGAAGGAAAGTTTCCTACAGAAAATGCTCTTAAAAACATGCACCGAATGAAAACTGGTGCCTTAATTAAAGCCGCAGTCTTAATGGGTGCATGCCAAAGCGAAAATTATCAATCACTAAAACCTACTTTATCTAAGTTTGCAGACAATATAGGCTTAGCTTTTCAAGTACATGATGATATTTTAGACATTGAATCTGATACTGAAACACTGGGCAAACCCGTTAAAAGTGATGAAGAAAAAGATAAGGCAACCTACCCTAAATTAATGGGTTTAAAGGAAGCTAAAAAATATAGGGATTCTTTAATTCAAAATGCTTTAACGGATTTAGATAATTGTAGAATAAATTCATTATTCTTGAAAGAACTAACCTCTTACATTAGTCAAAGAATAAAATAAGGAAGGGCTTAAGAAAACGCTGAACTAGGGTATAATTACCTTTTCTAAATTCAAAGAAATAAATAACGATGGCTCAACAGTTTGTACTTAAAACAATTTTAGATTTTGCCGCCGCTCATACTTTAAAAGGTTACGATGGCGACTGTGCAAGATTGCATGGACATAATTGGAAAATAGAAGTCGAGATTATCGGTTCAAAAATAAATGAAGTTGGAATGGTCATTGACTTTAAAAAAATCAAAAAACGAGCAAAAGAAGTTATTGCTGAACTAGATCATCGTTATTTAAACGACCACCCTTATTTTGCGGATAAAAACCCAACGGCAGAAAATATTGCCCAATTTATTTACCAACAAATTCAATCACGAATCGAGTCAAATACAGTTAGCATGCACCAGATTATCGTTTGGGAAAATGAACGAAACTGCGTTATTTATAGCGAGTAAAACCAGATATTATGGAACATCTTTCAATCATTGAACTAACCATTTTTTCTGCCATTTTTGGTTTACTTATTGGTAGTTTTATTTCTATGTTAACTTGGCGTTTGCCACGCTTAATGGATTTAGAAGCCGAAGAGCAGTTAAAGCAAGTATCCGTATCAAGATCAGCCTGCCCTAATTGCAAAAAAGAATTAACTTGGAAGCAACTTTTCCCTCTTTTTAGTTGGTTATTTTCAAAAGGAAAGTGTCGAAACTGCCAAATTAAAATTTCCGTTCGCTATCCCATTATTGAATTCGTTACCATGTCTCTAACGATTTATA
>CAYMAW010000017.1:0-13881 GCA_964388565.1 uncultured Piscirickettsiaceae bacterium
TCAAGTCTAATAAACACTTTAGTTTGTAAAAAAATGCCAGGGGGGGGTGCCCCTGGTGATTTTTAGTCTTTAGCTTAGTTTTGATTTCAACATTTCATTAACTTGGGCAGGACTTCCTTTGCCTTTCGTTGCTTTCATGACTTGCCCGACAAAAAAACCAAACATTTTTTCCTGTCCGCCTTTATAGGCTTCTACTTGTGATGGATTGTTTGCAATTACTTGGTCTACAAGTTTTTCAATCGCTCCTTCGTCGGTAATTTGTTTTAGACTTTTCGTTTCAATAATTTCTGCGGCAGTTCCTTCACCTTGCCACATTGCTTTAAAAACTTCTTTGGCTATTTTTCCTGAAATTGTATTATCAACAATTTTTTCAATCAATTCTGCCAATGCTTCTGCAGAAACAGGTGAATTTTCAATTGCTATATTATGTTGATTCAGTGATTTAGATAATTCTCCCATCACCCAATTAGCGCTTAATTTAGCGTCATTA
The DNA here is from genome assembly GCA_964388565.1 of uncultured Piscirickettsiaceae bacterium. Lineage (GTDB taxonomy): Bacteria > Pseudomonadota > Gammaproteobacteria > Thiomicrospirales > Thiomicrospiraceae > Hydrogenovibrio. The sequence goes on from CAYMAW010000017.1 coordinate 491, forward strand.
GTTTTAGCAACAAGCTGTTCAAAGTATTCTGCGGTTTGTCTTGAACTGGTTAATAAATTTGCATCGTACTCTGATAAACCAAATTCATCACAATAACGAGCATTTTTTTCAGTCGCTAACTCTGGCATTTCTTTTCTTACCGCTTCAATATCTGCTTGGGTAATCACGATTGGTAATAGGTCAGGGCATGGAAAATAACGATAGTCGTTAGCTTCTTCTTTTTCACGCATTGAGCGAGTTTCATTTTTTTCAGAATCATACAACCTAGTTTCTTGAACAACTCTGCCACCCGATTCTACGATTTCAATCTGCCTTTCGACTTCTATTTCTATGGCTTGTTCGATAAACTTAAACGAGTTTAAATTTTTCAACTCCGCACGCGTACCGAGCGGTGTATTGGGTTTATGAATCGACACATTGCAATCAACACGAAAGGATCCTTCTTGCATATTACCGTCACAAATACCAAGATATTGTACCAATTCATGCATTTTTTTGGCATAGGCAACCGCTTCTTTTGCTGAACTCATATCTGGCTCTGAAACAATTTCTAACAGCGGTGTACCAGCACGATTTAAATCAATGCCTGTTTGCCCTGGTAAAATACCATGGATAGATTTACCTGCATCTTCTTCTAAATGAGCACGCGTAACCCCAATTTTTTTAATTTCGCCATCAATATCTATTTCTACAATACCGCCTTTATCAACAATAGGATAGGTAAATTGCGAAGTTTGATAACCTTTCGGTGAATCAGGATAGAAGTAGTTTTTACGGTCAAACACTGAACGCATGCCTATTTCTGCACCAATCGCTAACCCTAACTTAATTGCCATAGGCAGCACCGCTTTATTCAATACCGGCAATTGCCCTGGCATACCTAAATCTAATAAATTAGCTTGCGTGTTTGGTTCTGCTCTGTATGCAATACTAGAGCTTGAAAATATTTTTGACTTTGTGGTTAGTTGTGCATGAATCTCTAACCCAATTACGACTTCCCAAACCATTATTTATATTCCTCGGGCATTTGTTTATGCCAATCTGTTGTTTGTTGATACTGGTGTGCAACATTTAATAATTTTGCTTCTGAATGATAGTTACCAATAAGATGTAACCCTACTGGCAAACCATTGACTCTCCCTGCTGGAACGGACATAGCTGGCATACCTGCAAGATTGACTGGGATGGTATATAAATCGGCAAGGTACATACTAATAGGGTCATCTGATTTTTCGCCTATTTTAAACGCAGGACTAGGGGCAACTGGACCAACGATTACATCGCAGTCTTTAAATGCGTTTGAAAAATCATCACGAACAATACGGCGTATTTTTTGAGCTTTTAAATAATAAGCATCATAATAACCGGCAGAAAGAGCGTAAGCACCCACCATAATACGGCGTTTTACTTCCGCACCAAAGCCTTCACTTCTAGAACGAGTGTACATATCTTCTAAATCTTGTGGATTTTTACAACGATAGCCATAACGAACCGAATCAAAACGAGATAGATTTGAAGAGGCTTCCGCTGGAGCAAGTACATAATAGGCAGGAACCGCTAAATCTTTATTAGGCAAACTCACCTCTATAATTTCAGCACCTTGTTTTTCTAACTCAGCAATTGCATTGTTAATAATATCTGCAACTTCTGTATCCAAACCTTCTCCAAAATACTCTTTTGGAACGCCTATTTTTAAGCCCTTAATTGAATTATTTAATTCGGCTGAAAAGTTCTGTGCTGTAAGTTCTGAACTGGTTGAGTCTCTTTCATCAAACCCTGCCATGGCATCTAATAACCAAGCACTATCTTCCGCAGAACGAGCCATCGACCCCCCCTGGTCAAAACTGGACGCGTAGGCAATCATGCCATAACGCGAAACGGTACCGTAAGTAGGTTTAATTCCCGTAATCCCACAAAAAGAGGCTGGCTGACGAATTGAACCCCCAGTATCTGTACCAGTTGCAAAAGGTGCTAACCCAGCAGAAATTACGGCGGCTGAGCCACCTGATGACCCTCCAGGAACGGTTTCCAAATCCCACGGGTTTTTTGTCGCACCAAAATAACTACTTTCTGATGAAGAGCCCATTGCAAATTCGTCCATATTGGTTTTACCTAAAATAGGCATACCTTCAGCTTTTAACTTTTCAACTACACTTGCATCATAAGGAGACACAAAGTTACTTAACATTTTTGAACCGCAAGTAACTCTAACGCCATCAACACAAAAAATATCTTTGTGTGCGATTGGAATACCTGTCAACAACCCACCCTCACCTGCATCTAATATTTTGTCGGCGGCTTTTGCCATTTCAATAGCTAATTCAGGCGTAACCGTGATGAATGCATTAATGCTAGTGTCATATTTTTCAATTCTGTCTAAATAGTGTTGTGTTAAATCAACACTCTTTAAGCTTCTATTTTTAAGCTTTTCGCTCATTTCTCTAATCGATAAAGTATGCATTAATCAATTACCTGTGGTACTAAATATAAATTACTCGCTGTTGCAGGGGCAATCTTTTGATATTTTTCACGCTGACTCACTTCAATCACCCTATCTTCTCGCAATCTCTGCACCTGATCTAAAGGGTGGGACATGGGTTCCACATCATCCGTATTAATTGATTCCATTTGTGCAAACAAGTCCAATACATTACTTAATTTACTTGCCACATTGTCAAGTTCTGCCTCTTCAACATTTAATGCCGATAAGTTAGCAATCATTTGAACTTCTTTTACTCCTAAAACAACTCCAGACATTTTTATTTCTCCTAAAATATTCTATCGCTATAAAGTACCATATTTCCTTAAATCTAAAAAGACCTTTAACCTAATTTATTTAACTTTTTATTAAAAATTGTTATAGAATATATAAAATATTGGAAATCATTAAACATTAGGAAAACTCATTAAATGTTTCGTAAAATTATCGGCCTTTTTTCTAACGACCTATCCATTGACTTAGGAACCGCAAACACCCTTATTTATGTGCGTGGAAAAGGCATGGTCTTAAATGAACCATCCGTTGTGGCTATTAGAATTAACAACAGAGGTTCAAATTCAAAATCAATCGTTGCTGTAGGCGAAGCCGCTAAACTAATGTTAGGAAAAGAAAACCAAAACATTATTACCGTTCGGCCTTTAAAAGACGGGGTTATTGCCGATTTTGAAGTCACTGAAAAAATGTTACAGTCATTTATTCGGAAAGTACACGAAGCCAAATTTTTTCAACCTAGCCCTCGCGTACTGGTTTGCGTGCCTTGTGGCTCAACACAAGTTGAAAGAAGAGCAATTAGAGAATCTGCGGCAGGAGCAGGAGCTCGAGAAGTTTATCTAATTGAAGAGCCTATGTCGGCAGCTATTGGTGCAGGCATGCCTGTAAGTGAAGCAACGGGTTCAATGGTTGTCGATATTGGTGGCGGTACAACAGAAGTAGCAACACTTTCATTAAATGGTATTGTTTGGTCAGATTCCGTCAAAGTTGGTGGCGATAAATTTGATGATTCTATTATTAAATATGTTCGCCGAAATTATGGCATGATTATCGGCGAAGTGACTGCTGAAAAAATTAAAAAAGAAATCGGCACGGCTTATCATGAAATAGAGCCTGATACACTAGAAATCCACGGAAGCAATATCGCTGAAGCCGTTCCAAGAAAATTCACTATAAATAGCAATGAAGTTCTAGAAGCACTAAAAGAGCCTTTAGCGGCAATTGTAAGTGCGGTAAGAACGGCTTTAGAACATACCCCACCAGAACTCGGTGCAGATATTGCCGAACATGGTATTGTGCTAACTGGTGGTGGTGCACTACTAAGAAATTTAAACACGCTACTTTCTGAAGAAACTGGTGTACCTGTTATTATCGCTGATGACCCACTAACCTGTGTCGCAAGAGGTGGCGGACGAGCGTTAGAGTTAATGGACGAAAAAGGAATTGATGTTTTTTCTTTTGACTAAATAAAATTACTCTTATCCCAATATAAAAATGTGGCTAATGTGCAGGATATTAGCTTCACTGTATTTCTATATCGGGATCAGGGAACGAGGAATTAAGCATTAACTTTTCAATGACCTCCCCTCAAAAAGAGGGGAACCAATTCATTATTTTTTTTATACTGTGCATTGCTCTAATGCTAGTTGACCATTATAGCTCCATTCTTTTTAACACAAGAACAGCCATTATTTCAATCATTGAACCACTTGAAAAAATTTCCTCACTCCCTAGCGAATACTATACTTATTTACAACAAGACTTTACCAGCATTGAATCATTAAAAAAAACAAATCAAGATTTAGAGACTGAATTGTTTTTACTTAAAGCCAAACAGCAAAAATTTAATCAACTTGAATTAGAAATAGTTAAACTTAATAATCTATTAGGTAAAGCAAGCCAACTAAGTGAGCTAGATGTCCAAATTGCCAACATAATTTATTATAAGCTTACCCCCTATTCTCAAAGCATTACTTTAAACAAAGGAAGTAGAGATAATGTAAGCATCAAGCAGCCCGTTATTGATGCTTACGGATTATTAGGTATCATTACCCAAACGACATCAAGTACAGCTAAAGTAAAATTAATTACCGATGCTGACATACAGGTACCGGTTAAAATCCAACGCACAGGACAAAGAGGAATTTTGAAAGGAACTGGAGAAAACAAACTTTATTTACAGTTTATATCAAATTCAAGCTCCGTTAAAGTGGGGGATTTAATAGAAACATCTGGTCTTGCCAATACCTACCCAAAAGGTCAGCCTATTGCTAAAGTAGTAGAAATTAAAATATTAAAAGACCAACCCTACCTTCAAATTTTAGCTGAACCTCTTGCTAAAATTTCACAAGCAGAAAAAGTACTGATACTTTCTCGCCCTTTAAGAGAAAGCAACCAATGAGTAATAAAGTACACACGCTAAAACTAAAGCATGTTAAATGGCTACTAATTATTAGCTACCTTATTGCCTTTATTCTTGATAGTACCCTCAGCATCGGTATAAGCAATATTTTTATCCCATCAATTACTATTTTAGTTCTCATTTTTTGGATAACCAACTTACAATCAGAAACTCATTTTTTTACCGCTACCATTTTAGGTGTATTAACCGATGTAACTATGAATACTTTATTGGGCAGTCATGCGTTAATACTTGTAATATTGACCTTTTTGATATTAAGAGTCAGACAATCTTTTAAAAACTATCCAACTTGGCAACAAACATTTTTAGTAGTTTTTTACCTGTACATTATACAAATACTATCATTCTTTACGCTACAACCCAACCTGTCAGAACCTCAAATACTCTACTACTGGCTCAGCCCATTAGCGACTATATTTATTTGGCCAATCATTTACAAAACAATGCGTTTCTTTACTGATAAAGTAGTTACTTAACCACTATGTCCTACCAAAATCGTCAACACGCCACAAACGAACACAACTCTCAAAAAAAAATATTTGGTCGTCGTCTATATATTGCATTATTTTTGGTAATTACTTTATTTACCGCTCTATTTCTTAGAATGGCTCACTTACAGATAATCAACTTTAAACAATATCAGGCTTTATCCGAAAACAATCGTGTTTCTATTCGAGCCACCACACCTACTAGAGGAAAAATTTATGATAGAAACCATATTCTTTTAGCCACGAATCGACCCGTTTTTGTTCTATCATTTACCCGAAAAGAGATTATTGATATAAAAGAAACGCTACAAAATTTGCAAAAAATACTACCGAACATTCCACTGAAAACAGTTAACAAGTTTTCTAAAAAAATAAAATTTGCTAATAAGTACCGTCCCCTTCATTTATCTTACCACCTAACTGAAAAAGAAGCTGCCATATTTTCGGTTAACAGCTATCTGTTCCCAGGCGTAAACTTAATTGCCAAACAAACACGAATATATCCATTTAAAGAGATCGGCTCCCATGTGTTAGGCTATGTTGGTAAAATAGATCAAAAAGAACTCAAACAAATAGATGCTAAAACTTACCGCGGTATCAATACGATAGGAAAATTAGGTATTGAAAAACAATATGAAAATAGATTAAAAGGAACGTCGGGGATACAGCAAGTTGAAACCAATGCAAAGGGTAAGATTATTCGGAAACTTGAAACGCACCCATCAACAGCGGGGGAAGATATTCAATTAACCATTGACATAGAACTACAAAAGTTTATAAAAATATATTTAAATGATAGAAAAGCTGCAGTGGTAGTCACAGAGCCAAGTTCTGGAGAAATTCTTGCCTATGTTAGCTCCCCTGGATATGATCCAAATCTTTTTATTAACGGGATAAGCCACACAAACTATTCTAAACTATTGAACGACCCGTCAAAACCGTTAATCAATAGGATTCTTAATGGGCAATACCCGCCAGCATCAACCATTAAACCATTTATCGCATTAGGTGCATTAGAAAATAATGTTATCCCCTATTACAAAGAAATATATGACAAAGGATACCTTGACTTTGCTGGTCGCCGATTCCGAGATTGGAAAAAAACGGGGCATGGCTTCGTTGATATGCAAGATTCGATTGTCCAATCCTGCGATACTTATTTTTATAAATTAGGCTTAAAAATGGGAATTAAGATGATTCATGATTATCTACATCCTTTTGGGTTCGGAGAAAAAACGGGGATAGATCTTCTAGGCGAATCTTCTGGCATACTTCCGTCTAAACAATGGAAAAGAAAAACAAAAAATAAATCCTGGTATAAAGGGGAAACCGTTATTGCTTCAATAGGGCAAGGTTATTTCCTTTCAACTCCCTTACAACTTATAAAAGCAACTTCTATCTTAGCGAACAGAGGCAAACCGATTACGCCACATTTACTTAAAGAAAAAACGATAAATACAGAAACGCAAATACCCATTAAAAACATTAGAAACTGGAACAGAATAATCGGTTCAATGGAGAAAGTAATGATTGGACGAAGAGGAACGGGAAGAAAAGATGGTGCAAGGATAAACTATAAAATGGCAGGTAAAACAGGAACTTCACAAGTATATAGTTTAGGAAAAGAAGAAAAATACAACTCAAAAAACATAAGAAAATCTTTACACGACCATTCTTTATTCATAGGATTTTCACCTATAAAAAAACCTAAAATAGCCGTTACAGTTATACTTGAAAATGCCGATTTTAAGGCTGCAACCCTAGCCGTTGATATTGTTAACTTCTATTTTGACAAGCAGAGAAAAATACGCGACTAAATCATGAAAATTAATCTAAACACAAAACAAAAAGTATATCGTCAAAATACAGGAAAGCTAAATTTATTGCATCTAGACGGTTGGCTTTTACTTGGTATTACTTTACTGCTATTAACTTCTGTCTTAATCGTAAATAGTGCGTCTAATGGAAGTGAGGCGATTTTAAACAGCCATTTAATTAGAATAGGCATTGCATTCACATTACTTATCTTTTTTGCCCAAATCCCCCCTTACCTTATAAAGGTATATGGACCCTGGATTTTTATTATTTCTATCATTCTTTTGATTTTTGTTCTTTTATTTGGCGAATCAAGTAAAGGTGCGACAAGGTGGTTAGACATAGGAATAACCCGAATACAGCCGTCAGAAATAATGAAATTAGTGCTACCTATAACGATAGCATGGCTATTTGCTCATAACACGCTCCCACCCCCTAGAATGAAAATTTTAGCAGGAATTTTCATCGTTTTATTTACCGCAGGGCTAATTGCAGCACAACCAGATTTAGGTACCTCCATTTTAATTGCGATGAGCGGTTTTTTTGTTATTTTTTTTGCCGGGTTATCTTGGAAGTGGATACTTTCCGCTATCGCCTTAATCTCAGGAAGCATTCCTATTTTATGGAACTTTTATATGCACAGTTATCAAAAAGGAAGAGTGCTAACTTTTCTTGACCCTGAATCTGACCCACTCGGAAAAGGCTACAACATTATCCAATCTAAAATTGCGATAGGCTCTGGTGGCATTGATGGAAAAGGCTACATGGGGAGTACACAAGCACACCTAGACTTTCTACCAGAATCAACAACCGATTTCATCTTCTCAGTTTTTGCAGAAGAATTTGGACTTATTGGCATCTTTTTTTTACTGACTATATACCTATTTATTATCGCTAGAGGTTTGTATATTGCATCTAAAGCACAAGATAACTTCTCTCGATTGCTTGCCGCAAGTTTAACCATGACCTTATTCACCTATGTATTAATAAATATTGGAATGGTTAGTGGACTATTCCCCGTTGTAGGACTCCCTCTCCCCCTTATTAGCTACGGTGGGACATCCATGACAACCATTATGATTAGTTTTGGTATTTTAATGTCAATACATACACACAAAGGTCTATTAAAAATGTGAGAATTAACGCTTACAATATGTTAAATTATGCGATATTAAACCTAGAAAAGAAGAATCCTAAATGTTCAAAAAATCAAGCATCTTCGTAGCCTTTTTGTTTTTTACATCCGTTGCATTTTCATCACAACTACCAATCCCCAGTATAGTGCCTTCCGCACCCAGTTCTACTGCAAATTCCTATATTTTAATGGACTTTAACAGTGGGAAATTAATTGCTAGCAAAAAACCCGATAAAAGAGTTGAACCGGCAAGCTTAACAAAAATAATGACGGGTTATATTGTAATAAATGAGCTTGCAGCAGGAAACATTGCATTAGAAGATAAAGTTACCATTTCTAAAAAAGCTTGGAAAATGCCTGGCTCAAAAATGTTTATTGAGGTTGGCAAACAAATTAGCGTCCAAGATCTTATTAAAGGCATGGTCATTCAGTCAGGAAATGATGCCAGCGTTGCTTTAGCAGAGCATATTGCAGGCAGTGAAGAGGCATTTTCTGAACTAATGAACCGCTATGCACAGAAATTAGGCATGACAAACACCCACTACATGAATACAACAGGGTTGCCTCATAATGATCACTATACAACCGCATCTGATTTAGCAAAATTAACAAAAGCACTTATCAAAAAATTTCCAGAAGAGTACAAATGGTACTCACAAAAGAAATTTACCTTTAATGGCATTACACAATACAACCGTAATAAATTACTATGGCAAGACCAATCCGTTGACGGCTTAAAAACAGGGCACACTAAATCTGCTGGCTACTGTCTAGTCTCTTCTGCCGTCCGTAATGACATGCGCATAATTTCAGTTGTATTAGGTACAAATAGTGCAAAAGAGCGCGTAAGAGAAAGTCAAAAATTATTAAACCACGCTTTCCGCTTCTTTGAAACGCATAAAATCTATGATGCCGAACAAAGACTAGATGATGCCAGAATATGGGAAGGTCAAAAAGATACCGTAGGACTAGGGTTAGTTAATGATTTATATGTCACCATCCCGCGTGGTCAATATAAAAACTTAGTGATTGAAACAAGTGTTGAATCAGGAATATCAGCTCAAATACATAAAGGGCAAGAGCTAGGTAAACTACATGTTTCATTAAATGGAAAAACGATTATCGAGCAACCTTTAACCGCCCTTAATGATGTAGAAGAAGGTTCTTTTATTAAAAAAATAGTGGATCAACTTAAGCAATTATTTCAATCAATATTAAATTCTATTGGTTTCTAAGATGAATCAAACGGTTTACCTAAATGGTCAATATCTTCCAATGATAGAAAGCCAAATATCGACCCAAGATCGAGGATTTTTATTTGGCGATGGCGTATATGAAGTTATCCCAGTATTCAACAAAAAACTATTTGAATTTGACGCACACTTTGAACGGTTAGAAAATAGCTTAAAAGCAATATCGATTGCCAACCCACTTACCAAAAAAGAATGGTTTAAACTGTTAGAAATACTGATAGAAAAACACCCTTGGGAAAATCAATTTCTATATTTACAAATCACTCGTGGTGTACAAATGGTACGCAATCACATGCCTGATGACTGCCTTACCCCTACGGTTTACGCCTACACCAACCCTTTACATTCTCTTGATGAAAATATAGTAAAAAAAGGTATTAAAGTAATTACGCTTGAAGATATTAGATGGTTACGCTGCGACATTAAAGCCATAACCCTACTACCTAATATAATGATGAAACTAGCCGCCAAAAATCAAAATGCCGATGATGCCATATTGATTAGCCAAGATCAAAAAGTCCTAGAAGGAACAGCAAGTAATGTTTTTGTCGTAAAAAACGATATATTATTTACCCCATCTACTAGTAAAAACATACTGCCAGGCATTACCCGTTTAGTAGTTGAAAGAATTGCAAAAAAACACCATATAGAGCTAAAAGAAACCGAGTTAACATTGAACGACTTAGAACAAGCCGATGAAATTTGGCTAACCAGTTCAACCAAAAATGCACTACCTGTTTGTGAGTTAAACGGCAACAAAGTTGGTACTGGCGTAACGGGAAAAATGTGGCATAAAGTAAACTCTCTTTTCGCTGAAACAATTAAAGAAATTGCAGGAAACTAAAATCATGACCGAAGATTTACACAGTCCAGAAACGCTAATCGACTTCCCGTGTGACTACAAGTTAAAGGCAATGGGCAAAGCATCAGATACCTTTATTGATACCGTTTTTGAAATAACCAAACAATTCGCACCCGATATTACGAGAGACAGTATTACACTTAATAATTCTAAGAAAAAAAACTTTATCTCCGTAAATATTCAGTTTCACGCCACCTGTATTGAACAAGTACACGGCGTATATGGCGAACTAAAAAAACACCCCGAAGTATTAATCATGCTTTAATTCTACTTTTATGCCTATTCAATACCTAGGTAAACAACCCTACCTAGAAACCTTCCAAGCAATGAAGTTATTCACTGAAAATAGAACAAATTCAACCGCCGATGAGTTTTGGATTGTTGAACACCCTGCCGTTTTTACCCAAGGTTTAAATGGCAAAGCCGAACACCTACTATCGTCTAATATAAACACAGTACAAACCGACCGAGGTGGGCAAATAACCTACCATGCAGAAGGTCAACTCATCATTTACCTACTAATCGACCTAAAACGAGCATCGTTAGGAGTAAGAGAACTAATCCATACCATGGAAAACGCTATTATTAATTTTCTAGCAGACTTCCAAATAAAAGCCAATGCAAGAGAAAACGCTCCTGGCGTATATGTTAATAAAGAAAAAATAGCCTCATTAGGGCTAAAAATAAAAAAACATTGCAGTTATCATGGCTTAGCAATAAATATTGACATGGACTTAACACCATTTCAACAAATAAACCCCTGCGGACTAAAAGGAATGACAATGACAAAATTACAAAATCATGCCCAAATTCCTGAAGAAAACCAACTGCAACAAAAAATGATACAACATCTAACAAAACTACTGCCTACAATCAGATTATAATATACCGATTAAAATAACAGATACCCAAGTCTAATAAATGGCATTACTTCAAGAAATCTCAATTGACTCAATCAAGCCCATTAGCCTTTCGATTAAAGAAAGAAATGCAGCTATGTCTAAAGGAGAATACAAGACCAAGTCATTAAGACATATGCCAAAAAATGACCAACCGAAGTTAAAAAAACCGCGTTGGATTAAAGCCAAACTGCCTAAAGCTAAAGACATGGGTAGAGTCAAAGAACTTAAATCCATTCTAAAGGCACAGAAATTAAATACAGTTTGTGCCGAAGCCTCCTGCCCTAATTTAGGCGAATGCTTTGGTCATGGAACCGCAACCTTTATGGTTATGGGCGCAATTTGTACCCGAAAATGTCCATTTTGCGATGTCACTCATGGTCGCCCGAATGCACTAGACCAAGACGAACCCTACAACATGGCTGAAACAGTCGAAGCAATGGGGCTAAACTATGTCGTTATTACCTCCGTAGACCGAGACGACCTACGAGATGGCGGAGCGGAACACTTTCTAAAATGTGTGCAAGCAGTAAAAGAAAGAACCCCAAAAGTAAGAGTAGAATCTCTCGTTCCCGACTTTAAAGGCCGGCTAACCACCGCACTCAACATTCTATCTAAAACACCTCCAGATGTACTAAACCACAACCTAGAAACCGTCCCTCGTCTATACGAAGAAGCACGACCAGATGCAAGCTACCAAGGTTCACTAGATGTACTAAAACGATTCAAACAAATGAACCCAAACACCGTCACCAAATCAGGATTAATGGTTGGATTAGGCGAAACCATGGGCGAAATACTACAAGTAATGCAAGACCTAAGAAATCATAATGTAGAAATGCTAACCGTTGGGCAATATTTACAACCATCAGACTTTCACCTAGCCGTTAAAAAATACTGGACACCAGATGAATTCAAACAAATAGAAATAGCAGGCAATGAAATGGGCTTTACCCATGTTGCATCAGGGCCAATGGTTAGATCATCCTATCATGCCGACTTACAAGCAAAAGGCGAATTTTAAGGAACCCAATAATGAACACAATCAAACGCTTTATATTCAAAGAACTTAATATTCGTGGTCAACACATACAACTAAATAAAGAATGGCAAACCATGATTGCAGACCGCCACTATCCAGCGGTTATCTCATCATTACTAGGAGAGCTAACCGCCATTACCGTTATGCTCGCCAATGGTCTAAAACACGCAGGAAAAGTAACCATCCAAATACAAGGAACCGGCCCTATTAATTTACTAGTAGTTGAATCTACTCATGATCTAAAAATAAAAGGTGTTGCAAAAACCAATGCCGAAATAAAAGAAACCGCTAACCTAGACCAACTGCTAGGCGACGGTAAAATTTTAGTTACCCTTGATAACCACCTAACCAATTCACTATTCCAGTCCTATGTACCAAGAGAAGCCAGCACCATTTCAGAAACATTTGAACAATTCTTAGCACAATCAGACCAACAACCCTCTAAACTATGGCTAGCCGCAAATGAACAAGGTATTGGTGGCGTAATGATTCAAAAACTGCCAGCCACCCCAAACATTGATGACGATGGCTGGAACCGTATCAAAATTATTTCCGACACTCTAAAAGATGAAGAAATTATCAAATTAAATTCAGAAGATTTAATTCACCGACTATTTCATGAAGAACTTATTGAACTATTTGAAGGCAAAAATATAGACTACCACTGCCCAAAAGATGAAAGTAAAATAGAATCTATGCTACTCAATCTTGGCAAAGAAGAATGCCTAAAAATAATAGCCGAACAAGGCGAAATTGTTATCCATAATGAAATGTGTGATTTCCATGCCAGATACGACCAAACTAAAATAGATGCACTTTTCAACGACCACACAAATTGAGCCCCTAGCATTTTTTACTCACTACCTCCGTTTTAAAAAACAACTTAGCCATTCAATATAGTACAATACTGACCAAATCGGGATGTAGCGCAGTTTGGTAGCGCACTACACTGGGGGTGTAGTGGTCGCAGGTTCAAATCCTGTC
>CAYMAW010000018.1:0-3084 GCA_964388565.1 uncultured Piscirickettsiaceae bacterium
GGGGCATATGCCCCTTTTGTTGTTTTTATCGTTTGGTTTTATCGTTACCCCTTATCCCGATATAAAAATGTGAATAGCTTGCACAGTGTTCGTGTTTCTATATCAGGGTTAAGGGTTAAATAATTTGGATATTAAAATGTTTGATTCTAAGAAAAAAATAATTAGCAACCAATACCCCGCTTGGAAGTACTTGATGTTAATGCTTGTTATCGTGTTAGGGCTAGTTTACACCGCCCCTAATATTTTTGGTGATGATCCTGCCGTGCAAGTTTCGCCTGCAAAATCGGTATTGTTTGATAGTAATACAGAAAGCTTGATTGCCGATTCTTTAACTAAATTTGGTATTACACCTAAAAAAATCGAATTTTCAGCAGGTAAATTTTTAATTAGATTAAATAGTACCGAAGAACAACTATTAACAAAAAGTGTTATTAAAAAAGTTCTTGGTCGCCAAGGTGTCGTTGCGTTAAATTTAGCGCCAGCAACACCTAACTTTTTAAGAATGTTAGGTGCGCAACCGCTATATCTTGGTCTTGATTTACGCGGTGGGGTGCATTTCTTAATGGATGTCGATATGGAATCCGCTGTTGATAAAGCTTACTTACGCTATCTTGACGAAATAAAAGGCAATTTACGATCTGAAAAAATTCGTTACCTTGGTATTGTTTATGAAAATAATACCCTATCAGCAAAATTTAGAGATATTAAAAACCTAGAAAAAGCCGAAGCGTTAATTGAAAAAGAATATTCAGAATATATGACTCAAAAAAGCAATGTTGACGGAAAATCTCAAAGCATTGTTTTAACTTTAAAAGCGAGTTCAATTGCCGAAGCTAAAAAATACGCGTTAAAGCAAAATATCACAACCTTGCGTAATCGTATTAACGAGTTAGGCGTAGCAGAGCCAGTGATACAACAACAAGGTGATCGCCGTATTGTTGTACAACTACCTGGCGTACAGGACACTGCAAAAGCTAAAGAAATTTTAGGAGCAACTGCTACCCTTGAATTTAGAATGGTTGAAGAACGAGGCGATGCCTACCGTGCCGAAAAAACAGGTTTTGCACCCTATGGTTCTCGTCTATATAAATTTAGAGACGGTCGTCCAATCTTATTAAAGAGAAACATTATTGTAAGTGGTGACAATGTCACCAATGCAAAATCGGGAATTGATACCGAATCTGGTTCAGCACAAGTAAATGTAACGCTTGACGCAGTGGGTGGGCGTAAAATGTTAGCCACGACCAAGAAAAATGTTGGTAATCGTATGGCAGTTGTCTTTATTGAAAGCCGTATTGAAACCTTTATTATTGATGGCAAAAAGGTTAAAAAACGCATTATTACCAAAGATGTAATCAATGCCGCCACCATTCGTGGGCAATTCGCAAATCGTTTCCAAATAACAGGATTAGATGCGCCTAACGAAGCACTAGATTTAGCGCTTTTATTAAGAGCTGGGGCATTAGCCGCACCAATGGAAATTGTTGAAGAAAGAACCGTTGGGCCAAGCTTAGGGGCAGATAATATCAACCAAGGAGTGCTCTCTATTATTGCAGGTTTCTTAATGGTACTTGTTGTTATGGTCTGGCGTTATAAAACTTTTGGCATGGTCGCCAATGTTGCGTTAACCTTAAACCTAGTGTTAATTGTAGCCGTGCTTTCACTTATGCAAGCTACTCTAACTCTGCCAGGAATTGCAGGGATTGTATTAACGGTGGGGATGGCAGTCGATGCCAATGTACTGATATTTGAACGAATACGAGAAGAATTACGAACCTCCTCAATACAATCAGCCATTAACTTAGGGTATGAAAAAGCATTTGTCACCATTGCCGATGCCAACATCACCACCTTATTAGCCGCGGTTGTCTTGTTTAGTTTTGGAACAGGGCCAATTAAAGGTTTTGCAATAACGCTATCTATTGGGATTATTACCTCGATGTTTACTGCTATTGTCGGAACAAGAGCCGTTATAAACTATCTTTACGGCAATAAGCCAGTTAAGAAATTGTCGATTTAGGAGTTTAGAAATGACTACAAAAAAAATAGAAAATACCGAAAGTAACCAATCGACCATTGCAGAAAAATCAGAAGGTAGAATCATAGACTTTATGAAGTTCCGCAAACTAGCGCTAATTATTTCGCTAGTGTTAGTAATCGTATCTATTGCAGGGATTGTTACAAAAGGGCTAAATTTTGGTGTCGATTTTACAGGCGGAACCATTATTGAATTAGGCTATAAAAATCCTGCCGATGTAAACGGTATTCGTGATACTCTGCAAAATTCAGGTTATAACGAAGCTATTGTACAAAATTTTGGTTCAGCAGAAGATGTAATTATTCGTATAGCTCCAGTTGACGGCTTGCAATCTGCACAAATATCAAACCAAGTTATGGACGCACTTAAAGCAAAAAATCCAGAAGAATTTGAATTGCGAAGAGTTGAATTTGTCGGACCGCAAGTAGGGGACGAGCTAACCGAAGACGGATCATTAGCCGTTATTTATGCCCTAATGGGTATATTACTATATGTTGCTCTGCGTTTTGAGTTTAGATTCTCAATTGGTGCCGTAGCAGCTTTAGTTCATGATATTGTAATTACCGTGGGTATTTTTGCTTGGACGGGTGCCCAGTTTGATCTAACTGTATTAGCGGCATTACTCGCCGTAATTGGTTACTCACTCAACGATACTATTGTTGTATTCGACAGGGTTCGAGAAAACTTCCGAACCATACGCGATGGCACGCCTGTTGAAGTGGCCAATCTAGCGGTCAACCAAATGTTAGCTCGTACCATTATGACCTCATTAACTACATTGGTAGTATTGATATCATTATTTGTATTTGGTGGAGAGATCATTCACAACTTTGCCTTTGCGTTGATAATTGGTGTAGTGGTCGGAACCTACTCATCAACTTACATTGCCAGTGCCATCGCCCTAGCATTAGGTGTTTCAAAAGAAGACCTAATGAAAGCCGTTAAAGAAGGCGTATCAGCAGAAGAACAAGAAGCAGAGCTAACGCGTATGTTCCTTGAAGAGCAAGCTATCGAAGAAGAAAGACAAGCTAAGATAGACGAAAAAG
>CAYMAW010000018.1:3184-12866 GCA_964388565.1 uncultured Piscirickettsiaceae bacterium
AAAGAAGCTAGAAAAGAAGCAAGAAAGAAAAAATAACAAATAAATAATATTAAAAAAAACATTTAAGGGTATTCTGAATAATAGCTAACTATTTTTTACTGGTTAAAATAATTAGCGGTTGTTAAGTGTTTCCTTAACTACCCCCCCTGGCACTTTTTGGTTTTTAGGTTTAAAAAGCAAAAAATGCCAGGGGGGGTAGTTTATCTAAAGAAAAAGAATATGAGTCTGCAATTAGAAACTACCAAAAGGCGAACCTTCGCCATTATTTCTCACCCTGATGCGGGTAAGACAACCGTTACTGAAAAACTACTGTTATACGGTGGTGCAATCCAAATGGCAGGGGCAGTAAAAAGTCGCAAGACTAACCGTGCCGCCACCTCTGATTGGATGAAAATGGAACAAGAACGGGGAATATCCGTCGCTTCCTCTGTAATGCAATTTCCCTATAAAGATGTGACTATCAATCTACTAGATACTCCGGGTCATGAAGACTTCTCAGAAGATACTTATCGTACCCTAACCGCCGTTGACTCTGCATTAATGGTAATTGATGTTGCAAAAGGGGTAGAAGACAGAACCATTAAATTAATGGAAGTTTGTCGTTTGCGAGACACGCCAATTTTAACCTTTATCAATAAAATGGATAGGGAGGGCAAAGACCCAATAGATTTGCTAGACGAAGTAGAAAGTGTACTAAAAATAAATTGTGCTCCCATTACCTGGCCAATCGGCATGGGTAAAGCCTTTAAAGGAATTTACCACCTATACAATGACACTATTCGTTTATTTGCCGAAGCAGACGGACTGAATTCCTCAAAAGGTAATTTAATTAAAGGGCTAGAAAGTAAAGAATTAGATAATGTTCTCGGCGAAGAAATGGCAGAAGAACTGCGTGAAGAAATTGAACTAGTACGAGGTGCAAGCCACGAGTTTGATTTAGACCAGTTTTTAGAAGGTAAAATTTCGCCCGTATTTTTTGGTTCAGCCGTCAATAACTTTGGTTTACAAGAACTGCTAGACGGCTTTGCCGACTACGCACCTACGCCAATGTCAAGAGCAACCGAAGATAGACAAGTAGAAGCAAATGAAGAAAAAGTGACGGGATTCATCTTTAAAATACAAGCTAATATGGATCCAAAACACCGTGATAGAGTCGCCTTTATGCGTATCGTCTCAGGGCAATATAAAGCAGGTATGAAACTTAACCATGTTCGTATCGGCAAAGATGTCAAAATTGCCAAAGCCATCACTTTTTTAGCCAACAAACGCGATTTAGCCGAAGAAGCTTTTCCAGGCGACATAATTGGTTTACATAATCACGGCACGATAAAAATAGGCGATACCTTTACTCAAGGCGAAAAATTAAAGTTTACTGGTATTCCAAATTTTGCCCCAGAACTATTTAGGCGCGCACAATTAAAAGATCCAATGAAAATGAAAGCCCTGCAAAAAGGCTTAAAACAATTGTCCGAAGAAGGTGCAACCCAACTATTTAGACCCGTATTAAATAATGACTTAATACTCGGTGCAGTCGGAATACTACAATTTGAAGTCGTCGCCCAACGCTTGCAAGATGAATACAATGTGAACTGTATATTTGAACAAGTCAATGTTAGCACCGCAAGATGGGTGATTGGCGAAAAAGCAGAAATAGAGAAGTTCCTAGCCAAAGTAAAAGAAAATGTCGCTTACGATGCCGCCGATGAACTGGTTTACATAGCCCCAACAAGGGTTAATTTATCACTAATTCAAGAACGCTGGCCAAACTTACAATTTGTAGCAACTCGCGAACACTAGGTTATTTTTTACCAGTATAAAATAATCTTAGTTGTTAAGCGTTTCCTTAAAATGAACTGATACCATTTCAATATTACTAATGGACTCTAAGGAATCCATTAGTTCACCAATATTTATCTTGGGCGCGATTTCCATATAAAATAGCATGCTAACAGAGCCATCTTTTCGGTCTGACTTTGTTTTTGATTCTGTTAGATTGATGTCAAAGTGGTCAAGTTTAGTAAAAATATCTTTTAATAAACCTTTACGGTCAAAACAAAGTATCTCTAATTCTGCTTGAAGTAGCGTTTCTTTTATCTCTTCTTGATTATTCCAGCTAACTTCTATTAACCGTTTTCGTTCTTCATGGGTTAGGTTTAGTATGTTGTTACAAAGTTTAGAGTGAATGGTTATACCGCGTCCACGAGTGACATAACCAATAATTTCATCTTGTTCAGTAGGGTGACAACAAGGTGCTTGCTTGGTTGTTAACTGTGGAGCACCTATCACGATAGCTTTTAAGTCTTTATTTACTTCACTTTCGGCTATGTAGCTAAATAATTTTGCTTGGCGTGATTTTTCGCCTAAATCTTCATAGGGTTTTATAAAGCGTTGAATCGTACTATTTAATTGTCGTTCATTAATTTGTCCACGCCCTATATTTTCGAACAGGGTCTCTTTATCTTCCATTTTAAATCGGTCAACAATATCTTCAACATTGATACTTTGAGCGTGAAGGCGTTTAATTTCTTTATGAAACAGAGCTTCTCCTGCCTCTATATTGGTGCTTCTATCTTGTTGGTTGAACCAAGATCTTACCTTTGTTCTTGCACGGCTAGTGCCTAAATATCTAAGGTTTGGGTTTAACCAATTACGACTAGGGTTACCATCTTTTACCGTTAAAACCTCTACTTTATCACCAATATTCAGTAAATAGGTCAAGGGTACAATTTTGCCGTTAACTTTTGCTCCACGGCATCGGTGACCTAATTTGGTGTGAATGTAATACGCAAAATCAAGAGGAGTTGAACCTTTTCTTAGGGTAATTACCTCGTCGGCAGGTGTCATAATATAAATATGTTCAGATTGTAGCTCTGTACTAATTTCATTTAATAAATCTGGGTTGTCATTGTATTCAAGCATTTGCCGAACAAGATTTATGCTTTCTTCAAGACTGATATCAATATGTTTAGAACCATCTTTGTAACGCCAATGGGCGGCTACGCCATACTCAGCATTGTGGTGCATTTCTTGGGTTCTAATTTGGATCTCGACGGTTTTATTTTCTTCGCCGTAAATAACGGTATGAATTGACTGATAGCCATTTTCTTTAGCGCGTGCAATATAGTCATCAAATTCTGATCTAACATAGTTCCAGCGACTATGAATCATTCCTAATACTTCGTAGCATTGTTCAACGGTATCAACATAAATTCTTACCGCTCGTAAGTCGTAAAGCTCCTCAATAGAAAGGTTTTTACGGGTCATTTTTTTCCAAATACTATATAGGTGTTTTGGGCGACCTGTAATTCTAAAATGCTCACTTTGATGTGCGAAACGAGATTCAAACATATCCTTAAGTATTTGAATTGTATTGTCAATATACTCCTCGCGTTCTGCTCGTTTAGAGTCTAGTTGCGACGCAATCGTCTTATAAATACTAGGGTGAGTGTAACGAAAAGAAAGATCTTCTAACTCCCATTTTAATTGTGCAAGACCCAAACGATTGGCAAGTGGGGCAAAAATCAACTCGGTTTCATTCGCAATTAAAGACTGAACTTCTTCAGGTTCATTTTTTAACTTTCGTAAACGCGCTAGCCTAAATGCTAATTTTACAATCATAATACGAATGTCAGAAGTCATCGCTAACAACATTTGTCGCATTCGTTCGGTTTGTAAATCGTTTGAAATAGAGGTAGTGCTAAACTCTTTAAAAGCCGTTAATTTTCGTATGCCTCGTGTTAATTCGGCAATATTTTCACCAAACATGTCAGCAATATTTTGATCTGAATAAATGGTTTCTAAGCTACGGTCACTAATTAAAGTAGCGACGATCGTTCCTTCATCCAAGTTTAAATCAGCAAGAATTAAAGCAACTTCAACACTGTACACATGGCTTTGTTGTGGCAAATTATACGCTTCTAGTGCTATTTCACAGGCTTTAAATGATTCTTTAGAGGTTGTGTCAGCGGAAAAAACTTGTGGGTGTAATTCTTGTGGCGTCATTATTCACTTTAACGAAATTAATTTAATTAGTAATTTAACCATAAAAAGACATAAAATTCTTAAAAATTAGTAAAAAACCCCCAAGGGGGGTAGTTTTATAAGAAAAATCGAGTAAACTAATCTTTTAATAAAGTACTATCCAAATCCTATCTGCGGATTAGGGTACTACCCCCCCTGGTGATTTTTAATGATTCTATCGGTAAAAGACTTAACCATTTCAGTAAAAGACATAGAGCTTGTTAAGCATATTTCTTTTGACATTCAAGCAGGTGAAATTTTTGCCTTAGTTGGTGAGTCAGCTAGTGGTAAATCCTTAACTTCTTTAGCGATAATGCGTTTATTGTCCGACAGCCTATCTATTACTTCGGGTTCAATCCGTTTAAAAATAAATGACAACACACAAAATTTATTTGAACTGACCGAGAAAAAAATGCAAAAGGTTCGCGGTAAACAAGTGGCAATGATTTTTCAAGAACCCATGACCTCCTTAAACCCCGTTATGAAAGTAGGCGACCAGGTGGCAGAGGTACTGCGTGTTCATTTAGGTTTAAATAGAAAGCAAGCACGAAAAAAAGTAATCTCGTTATTTGATGAAGTAGGTATTCCAGATAGTGAAGAACGCTATGACTGGTACCCTCATCAATTGTCAGGTGGACAAAAACAACGCGTAATGATTGCAATGGCATTAGCCTGTGAGCCAGATTTATTAATTGCCGATGAACCAACTACGGCATTAGATGTAACGATTCAAGCACAAGTATTAAATCTACTCAAAAAAATTAGGGACGAACGAAACCTAGCTATTTTATTTATTACTCATGATATGGGTGTAGTCAATGAAATGGCCGATAAAATTGCCGTCATGCGACAAGGTGAAATTGTAGAGCAAGCATCTAAAGAGAAATTTTTTAGCAACCCTAGCCATCCATATACCCAAAAATTATTAGCTGATGCTGTTCCAGTAAAAAAAATTAGATCAATCATAAAAATAGATAAATTGTTAAATATTAATAACTTAAAGGTATATTTTCCGATTAAAAAAGGTATTTTTCAACGAACCGTCGGGCATGTTAAGGCGGTTGATGGGGTTAATTTAACGCTATACAAAGGGCAAACCTTAGCCTTAGTTGGTGAGTCGGGTAGTGGTAAAAGCACGATTGGGCAAGCTATATTAAAGTTAATTCCAACAACGGATGGCGAAATAGATTTACAAAATGAATCTGAAACAATTGATTTATCTAAATTAACTGAAAAACAAATGAGACCATTTCGTAAAAAAGTACAAGTCATTTTTCAAGATCCTTTTTCTGCGTTGAATCCAAGAATGACCATTGCTGAAATTATTCGAGAAGGCATGACCAGTTTAAAAATAGGTTCAGGTAAAAAAGAAGAGCAAGATAGTAGAATAGATGAATTATTACTGCAAGTTGGCTTAGAAATAGAGCATAAATATCGCTATCCACACGAGTTTTCAGGTGGACAAAAACAACGAATAGGCATCGCAAGAGCATTAGCCGTAGAGCCGGATCTAATCATTTGTGACGAACCCACTAGCGCACTTGATGTAACAGTAAGAACACAAGTGTTAGCATTATTAGACGAACTACAACAAAAATACCAAATGACTTATTTATTTATCACTCATGATTTATCCATTATTCCTGCCATAGCACATCAAGTAGCGGTAATGAAAAACGGCAAAATTGTAGAGCAGGGCGATGTAGAGCAAATCATGAAAAACCCACAACATCAATACACCCAAACATTATTAAAATCTGCCCCTGAACTAGTAAGAGAAGGACTGTAACATGCCAAAAACACTCATTATTTATTCCTCCATTGATGGTCAAACTAAAAAGATTTGTGAATACATCCAGAAGAAATTGCCAGGGGGGGGGACTTTGTACGCTATTGATGAGGCAGATGAATTGAATTTAGATTACTTTGATAAAATCATCGTTGCCGCTAGCATTCGCTATGGGAAATTTAATAAAAAAGTATATCGGTTTATTGAAAAAAATAAAAAAGAACTAGAAAATAAAGAAAATGCCTTTATTACCGTTAATGTAACAGCAAGAAAAACGGGGAAAGATGTTCCAGAAACAAATAGTTATGTACAAAAGTTTATAAAAAAATCAAACTGGCAACCCAAAAAAATTGCTATTTTTGCAGGTAGAATTAATTATAGAGCCTACGGTTTTTTTGACCGAAATATGATTAAATTTATTATGAAACTAACCAAAGGGCCAACTGCCGCTGATACCAATGTAGAGTTTACCGATTGGGATAAAGTTGATAAGTTTTGTAAAGAAATAAGTTCGGAAGGTTTGTAAAAACAGAACAGACATAAAAAAACCGCTAGTAAAAATACTTAGCGGTATCGGAATTTTATAGTTGGAAAACGCTAAAAATTAATCATTACTATGTAGTGCCGCGTTTAATCCGTTCCAAGTGCCACCGTCGGTGATAATTGCTTGAACAGAACCTGTTTGACTATGGCGACGGAACAGAAGTTTAGATTGCCCTGAAAGATCGCGAGCTGACACGATTGAACCATCAGGCATTTGTACTTTTGTTCCTGCTGTGATGTAAAGTCCCGACTCAATAATACAATCGTCACCTAATGAAATACCAAGCCCAGCATTTGCACCTAGTAGATTGCGTTTACCCATTGAGATAACTTGTTTACCACCACCAGATAGCGTACCCATGATAGACGCACCGCCACCAATGTCTGAGTTTTCACCGACGACAACACTTGCACTGATACGACCTTCAACCATTGAATTGCCAAGAGTTCCAGCGTTAAAGTTAACAAAACCTTCGTGCATAACCGTCGTACCAGGAGCCAAATGCGCTCCTAAGCGAACACGGTCAGCATTACCAATACGAACACCTTCAGGGATAACATAGTCCGTCATACGAGGAAACTTATCTAAACAAGTTACATTGAACTGATGGTCAGAATCAGCAATAGCTTCACGCAATGCTTCAACATTAGCAGGTAATACAGGTCCAGCAGTTGTCCAAGCTACATTTGCCAGTAAACCAAATACACCATCAAGGTTAATTTCGTTTGGCTTAACCGCACATTCTGAAAGTAAATGTAAACGCAAATAAGCATCTTCCGCAGAAGTTGGCGTATCATCAACAGAATTGATTTCAACGGTTACAAAATCGCCTTTAATTAACCCTGCTTTTTCAGCAAGACAGCTACGGCAGATTTTTTTATTAGAACGCGGAAACCATACATCAATGGTCGTGCCTGTTTTTATGTCACTGTAACGGTGTCCAATTCGTTTAATTGTCATGATGCGCCTTTTTACTTTTTGAGTTTAAAATTTAAAGAAATATTATACCGTTCAAAAATAGTTTTTTCTAATTATTAACCTAACCTGCTCTGGTGTTATTGCCCATGCCATTGAATTGCATCGACTTAATCTTCAAATTCGTTAACTTCATCCGTTGACTCTGGCGTGTGCTTATTACGCTGTTTAGCATGGGCTAAAATTTCTAAATAAAATTCAGAATATCCTGCCGCCTCGGCTTTGCTTATGTGTTCATTAATGGTTGAAAAGTGAATAACTTCAGCAGAATCAGCATCAGCACCATAACGACAGTTAAAGTCCCAATAATCCATTGTTTTAGGTAACGAACGACGGCGTTCGCGTTTCACATATTTTTTTACCTCATACTTAAATTTTTCGACTAAACGAGCAGGTTTGATTTTTTCATGCGTAAGTTTGAATGTTTTTTTCATGTTGTTGTCTTTTTGATGATAACGTTGTGCATTATACCTATCAATAGTAAGGAACGAAGTAATTCACCTTTTATCGTTAAATATTGCGATAATTCTATTTTTAAATTAAATAGCGTTATGTCATGCAACGAACAATATTACAAAATAGTACAACTGGCTTTAGTGTTGCCCCCATGATGGATTGGACCGATAAACATTGTCGCTACTTTCATCGTAAACTTACAAAGCACGCTTGGCTTTATAGTGAGATGGTAACGACAGGTGCGATTATTTATGGTGATAACCTACCTAGATTTTTAGGGCATAACGAAGAAGAATCGCCCGTTGTTTTGCAATTAGGAGGATCAAAGCCTGACGAATTGGCAAGCTGTGCTAAATTGGCTGAAGAGTGGGGTTATGATGAAATTAATTTGAATGTTGGTTGCCCATCTGACCGCGTGCAAAATAATATGATTGGAGCGTGTTTAATGGCACACCCACAACTGGTAGCAGAAGATGTGGCAGCAATGAAAGCAGTGGTAAATATTCCTGTTACAGTTAAATCGCGTATTGGAATTGATAAACAAGAAGATTTTGAAGTGTTAGCTGAATTCGTTAATGGTTTGGTTGAAGCAGGGGTTGATGGTTTAATTTTACATGCCCGTAATGCCTGGTTAGAAGGCTTATCACCAAAACAAAATCGCGATATTCCACCGTTAAAATATGATTGGGTGCGTCGAATAAAACAAACTTTCCCTAATTTACCTATTAGTATTAACGGTGGTATTAAAACGCTAGAACAGAGCTTACCATTTATGCAACCAGCCGACGGATTACCTGCGGTTAATGGAGTTATGTTAGGCAGGGCGGTTTATGAAAACCCTTACTTATTATCGCAAGTCGATAAAGTCTTTTATAATGACAACACTAAACCAATTAGCAGAGAAGCTGTGTTAGAAAGCATGTATCCCTATATTGAAAAGCACCTGATCAATGATGGTAAACTAAATCAAGTCAGTCGCCACATGTTAGGGTTATATTTTGGAATGCCTGGTGGTAGAATATGGCGACGATATATATCTGAAAACGCTTTTAAAAAAGGTGCAGGCATTGAAGTTTTAGAAGATGCCAACCAACTTGTTCAAGCAGAAATCAAACGAATGGATGAGCAATGATTCTATTAGAAGTACCTTTTGCAGAAAAAGAAACCGCCAAATCGCTTGGTGCAAGGTGGAACCCTGCTGAAAAAAAATGGTATGTACCTGATGATTTAAAAGAAGACTCTGAAAAATTTCAACGCTGGTTACCCCACACTAAATCGGTTATTAACTCCCCATTAGATAAAGATGCAGTCCCTGCTAATGACAAACAAGTCGGCATTCCACTTAGTCATTTAATGAGCCAAGTCCAACAAGCTATTCGTTTTTCTATTACCAATTTTATTTGGGTAATTGCAGAAGTAGCCAATTTAAATGAGCGAAAAGGGCATTATTATTTTGAACTAGCAGAAACCTTAGAAGACGGACAACAAGTCGCAAATTGTCGTGCCATGATTTGGCAAAGTAACACCCATATTTTAGAAAAATTTAATTCTGAAACTGGCTCTGAAATAGCTATTGGGCAAAAAATATTATTATTAGTTGAACCGACTTTTCATGAAAAATTTGGTTTTTCATTAGTCATTCAAGACATCGACCCAAGTTATACATTAGGTGAACTTGAAGCAAAAATTCAAGCAATTCGTAAACAGTTAATTGATGAAAAACTATATGATTTAAATAAACAATTCAGCCTACCTAAAGATTTTTTTCGTTTAGCGGTCATTGCCCCACCGAATGCAGCAGGTTTAGGAGATTTTAGAGCAGATGCAGATTTATTAGCAAATCGTAAATTATGTGAATTTAAATATTTTTATTGTACATTCCAAGGTGATAAAGTTGA